>CAZDMY010000027.1:0-13880 GCA_964506405.1 uncultured Dehalococcoidia bacterium
GCTTCCCGTACTGTAATAAGTTGTCTTTCCATTATTCTCCTTTCTCCTGCTTCGTAAAACTAATGCTATTTACTGGCAAATCTACCTCATTCTGGTTTCACCTCCGATCATATTATGCTAAACTTAATCATTGTTAATATCGTTCTTGTTCTTGTTGACAAAAGCGTTCATTTCTGATAAGTTGAATGTAGAGAACGCAAGAAGGGGAGGATAAAAAAACCTCTCTCGTCCATGTTCTCTACCAAAAAGAGCACCGGCAGGCGGCCAAACTTGCAGCGGTGCTTTTTTATTTTATTTTTAAGTAGCTATAACCACAACGGCATATAGATTTGCGAATTCATAGAGAAAAAGCCGATGACGACGTAACGACAATCGGCTTTAACAGAGAAGTTGTTCGATTACTCTCGTTTTGTGTAAGTAAGTCAAATTTACCCATCTCCATTAGTATTATAACACATTCAGGCTCAAATCGCAAGGGCAAAACACAATATATTGCGCCCTATTCCTTGGATACCCCCACATTTAGTAGTTGACATTACACGTGCGTAATTCGTATACTATTGGCACTTGCTATTAAAGGTATTTTCTCGTTATCGAATTTCGGTAATTAGTGGGATGGATTAAGTGGTATGGCACGAAAGATAGCGACCGGCTTCGTGATATTGATAACATGTGCGCTCTGGTTCCTATGTCAGGGATTGGGATATCCCATCATCATCAAAGCGATAGTTGTTGGCACTGGGGTTGGAGTCTTTAGCATAATAAACATGCCGCCAAAATTGAAGGAATGGAAACCCGGCGAGCAAACAAGCAAATTGAAGACGTGTCCCTTATGCGGGGATATGGTTAAGGCTGAGTGGGGACGCTGTCCGCATTGTGGGGAGACGTTAGAGGAGGATTCTGGATGAACATAGCCCGTATATTCACGACCATGTTGCATAGCGCCTTTATTGGAGCAATTGTTGGTCTTATTTGGTGGTTAGCTCTTGGCACTATTACAGCAGTTTATGTTGCTGCGGTTTGCGGTGGTTGTTTAGGTATACTGATTGGATTTATGGGTGTAGCCGTCTCCTCACGAGGAAACGTTAATCATAACGAAAGCGCCTTAGTATCCGGTTACATTATAATGTCCCTTGGAATACTGGCCGGTATCATTGGGTTTATTGTTTGGTTAGTCCGGGTATTTACTGATTGAACAACCAGCTTTGGGCCACACTCAGAATAATGTGCCAAATTATGTGCCATTTCCCTTTTGCCCCTCGCTGATTTTCGCTGATTCTGGCTGACATCAATCGGGAAAGTCGCTTATACTTGCTGAACGTAATTGAGGCTTTCCGTACAATCCGAAGACCGATGCTCTATCCACTGAGCTACAGGCGCATGAGACGTTTGACTTACGATGAGATTACAGAAGGTATTGTACCATGCTACTAAGGCGGGATGCTACCGAAAATGCCACCACACCCGGTTTCCTTCAATTGAAACCCGCCCGGATTTGAGATTCTATGCCTGTAACTGGGGAGAATTCGCAGGAGTTTACTACAGCATCTATACGATACGCAGTTGTTGCAATCTTTTTATCCTGTCCTTGTAAGATACCGGTTCCTTCGTAAAGATAATATTCTCCGGTCTTTCCTCGATAGTTTCATCCCCCTGCTTCACGAATGCCCTCTTTTCACTGCCATCGGCATTTTCGTACGTAACACCGAAACGACCAATACCTCGTATGATATTCCTATCGTTGTCCAGCCATACTGTTAAAGGGATTGGCCCGTCTTTTGCCAGAATTTTGTCAAACGCAATCGGTTCATAAGCTACAAATTCAATCGGGGTACCGGGTTCATAGTTAGGATCAAACTGACCGATAGACACCAATACTCGCTTGGCAGGGCCGTTTCCAACATTCTTAATCACCCATTCATCCTCTTTTGCAATCACCAATTCCGGCTTCTTTGCTGCTTGTGGCGTGCGATTCTTATTTCGATCAGCGGTAAGCCGATCCCGAATCGTGAAAACTGGTCTGCTTATTGATTCCAGAATTCCCATTATAACCCCTCCCTAAGCAATGAGTCGGAAGCAAGAAGTCAGTATCTAAAAACTCAACCCCTCCCCTTACTGAAAACCGACAACTGAAAACTGGTGACTTTCATTTGGGGTGAGTGAAGGGATTCGAACCCTCGATCTCCAGGGCCACAACCTGGCGCCTTAACCACTGGGCTACACCCACCACGTATTAGAGAAGCCAGAAGTCAGAAGCTAGGAGTCAGAAGATAGAATGGCTTTCGAGTAAGACTCCAATAACTTGCCGACTTCTTCAGCCAACGGGATTATTTGCGTAATATCTACGTATCTCAAGTCCCGTGCCAGAATCAGGTAATACCTGGATTCTTCCAGGGAACCTTGCGCTGTATTGAAGAAACGCGCCTTATCTGCTTTACCTCTTTTCCGAAAACCCTCGGCGATATTCGCTGCAATGGATACCGCCGCTCTTCGAAACTGCGAGGTTAATCCGTACAATTCCGCTTGCGGGAAATTACTCGTGAGCTTGTAAACCTCCAGCACAAATTGATGCGCTTTTCGCCACACAATCAGGTCTTCGAAACTCGTTGCTGCTTCCCTTACTTCTAGCTCCTGACTTCTGGCTTCTAACTTCTGAATCATTTCCCTTAAGGAATTCTACCGACCCAAATGCCAGTCGTCAAGTCGATTGATCGTCTGACGCTTATCTGTATTCTCTATTTTGGATCTTAGAACCGCCTTCCGCAATAGCTCAATGCTCTGATCATAAGTCTGTCGATCTACCGGGAATGGTATTCCGTCCTTGCCCCCGTGCGCGAAGCTGAATCGCGCCGGGTCGGTGAAACTCGGCGGCGTGCCATAAATCAACTCAGAAAGCAACGATAGCGCCCGCACAGTTTTGGCCCCAACTCCCGGCAGAGACAGTAACTCCGCAAAATCAGCGGGCATCCGTTCATACGTGTTCAGGATCGCTTTCTTCAGACGGTCCGGATGAATGTCGCTGACTAGAATCCGGTGCCGGCGCGGAAGCTCCAGCGTTCGCAGCTTCTTAAGTTCTTCCAGCGTTTTCTCAGGTTTATTCTCCGTCGATAGCTGCGTGATCACTTTACGAGCAGGTCCGCTTTCCTCAGCAACAAGGTTCAGAACTTCACCTCGTTGCTGAGCACAAATTGCCGCATGAGGTTCGCATACGAAATCGTCCACCGTTTCACCCAGCCAGTGGTAGCGCCGGGCATACCGGTTTTTTTCGTTCATGCCCTGCTGAACCACAGCCCAGGCACCGGTCTTTGTAAAGAGAAAAACATGGTGGTAGAGCTGATAGCCATCCTGTAGCGCGGCGCTGTCCACCTTAGCCACCATCCTGCTGTCATATACAAGCGTCGAGGGATCGATATCGATCAAGTCACCACGGGCTTCAATTTGTTGCGGTGTCTGCCGCGATGTTCCGCCTTTGCCTCCGGCCACAAACAGGCCAAGGTCCGCCTCAATTCCGCGGATTCCCTCTTTGAGGGCACCGCAGGTGGTGGTAGTCAGTCCACTGGAATGCCAGTCGAATCCAAGTGCGCAACCGAACGCCTGGAACCAGTAAGGATCGGACATCTTCCTGAGCATCTCATCGGGACCAAATTCCTCCACTACCACAATGCATATCTCGCGGGCCAGTTTGGTCATGCGCGAAAACAGCCATGCCGGGGCTTTACCGCCGTGAAGCGGGAGGTTGGCAATGCCGGTTTTTGAATACTTTGTCATTAGTGGTTTCAATACACCGGGCAATCGAATTTACTAATGGCCTGTGTCTTCACCCTCACCCCGGATCAAGTCCGGGGTAGGCTCTAACCTCTCCCTCAAGGGAGACGGAGTAGAGTTTTTTCTATGAGAAGTTTTTCTGGTAAAGCTATGTTAATACATAACCCTTTAAGCTTCGCCGCTTTGGGAAGAAAGTTAGAAAGAGGGAAAGTAATAATATACCCTGTTTTGACGATTTATTGTGGCTGGCCAAAACGGGATTTGAGATGCTCCGTATATCCTCGAAAGTTACGCAGGGTTTCTTCGATATGATCGCCGCCGAATTTCTCCAGAACGGCTTCCGCCAGCACAAAGCCCAGCATTGCCTCGCCGATCACGCCTGCGGCCGGAACGACGCAGGCATCAGCTCGCTCGACGTGAGCCTTGACGGCTTCTCCAGTGCGAAGATCGATTGAAGAAAGCGAACTGGGAATGGTGGCGATGGGCTTGACCGCGGCTTGAACGACAATCGGCTGGCCGTTGGTCATTCCCCCTTCAAGTCCACCGGCCCAGTTCGTGGGGCGTTTTAGGCCGGGCATGATTTCATCATGTGCCTGTGAACCCCTGAGGTCAGCGACCGCGAATCCGGCGCCAATCTCGACACCTTTGATAGCCTGAATGCTCATGATCGCCTGGGCAATCTTCCCGCTAATCCGCCGATCCCACTGAATATGGCTGCCCAATCCGATGGGAACACCGCCGGCAACGACCTCAAACGTCCCGCCGAGGCTATCGCCCGCCTCTTTGGCCGCATCAATAGCCGATATCATCTCCTTTTCAGCATCCCGATCGGCACAACGGACGGGTGATCCCTCAACCTGCTCCCAATCCACTGTTTCGCCTGGATATGCACAGCACCCACCGATGGAGGTAACGTGACTGTGGATTTCGATCCCGAATTCAGCCAGAAATTTGCGGCACACCGCACCGACCGCAACGCGCGCTGCGGTTTCCCTTGCGCTTGCACGTTCGAGAATCGGACGGATATCATTGAAGTTATATTTGGCCACGCCCGGTAGATCGGCATGCCCGGGCCGCAGCTTCGTTACCGGTTCGATCTCACTGTCCACCGGTGATATGCTCATCTTTTCCTGCCAGTTCTCCCAATCCTGATTTCGGATGAGCATGGAGATCGGGCTGCCGATGGTCAAGCCATGTCGGACACCGGAAATGATTTCCGCATAATCCTGTTCGATCTGCATCCGGCCGCCACGGCCATAGCCTCCCTGCCGGCGTTTGAGATCCGCGGTAATATCAGCTTCACTGATTGAGAGTCCGGCAGGTATACCCTCAAGCAAGGCGGTCAGGCCTTTCCCGTGGGATTCACCGGCGGTGAGAAATCTAAGCATCCTTTTCCTCTCCTACCTCTTTTGTGGGTCCTGTGATCGAAGGGGGTTGATTGCCGAAATAGAGTTTGACGTGCGGCCAGGGGATCTCGATACCTTCTTCATCGAACGTTTTCTTTATACGCTTACGCAATTCACCGCTGACAGCCCACTGCCAGATAGGCTTGGTCTTGCCCCATAATTTGATGTCGATCCCGGATTCGCCGAAATTATTGACCCGGAGAACCTGGGGAGTTTCGATAATAAGCTGCTCCCATCGCTCTTCCGCCCCCATCTCCCGGCTTACGCGATTGATCACCTCGATGACTTGATCCATATCTTCGCCATAGGCAACCGGGATATCCATATTCACGCACGCAAAATCTTTGCTAAGATTACTGGAAATCTTAATCTCCCCATTGGGGATGTTATGATGCGTTCCGTTGAAATCCCGCAAGACCGTTCGTCTGAGCCCGATATGTTCCACCTCGCCATCTATGCTGCCGATCTGAATCCAGTCACCCTTGGCATACTGGTCTTCGAGGATAACAAAGATGCCTGAAATGATATCCCGAATCAGCCCTTGTGCGCCGAATCCGATAGCGATTCCTACGATACCAGCTCCTGCCAGAAGAGGGGCAATATTGACTTTGAATTCGGGCAGGAGCATAAAAACAGCTACGATCCAAATAATAGCAATCACCACTCCAACCAGAAAACCGCTCAACGTATCGGCGCGCTGTTCGGCTTCCTCCTGCAATCGTTCGCGTTTGATCTCTTTTCTTACGACATTGCGGTGTATCAGGCTCGGAATGACTCCTCGGACGATCTGTTGAAGGGCAAAGGCGACCAGAAAAATAAGGACAACGCGTACACCCGAACCCGCCAGCCAGTCCACGATACCGTTCCCGATATCTTTCAGCTCATTCGTGGCGGAATCGATCTCTACCCCGGCGTGTGGCAACACCACGATGACGGTCACGGCAACTATGATTATGCTACCGACCCAGTAAACAGCTCGCCGGGTGACGCGGGCCCCGCGGCTCCAATCGGCTTCCGGAGGACTCAGCCGGTTGACCAGCCGGGTGATCCATCTTGGAACCCAGTGCTGCATGGCCCACAGCAGGAAAGCTGAAATGGCCAGTGTCACCACTATCCAGATGCCGTCTTCCTTAAACCATTGCCAATCCATTTCCATCAAGTCCTATTATGTGAAATATACCGGAATTCCTTCAAAGCGCCTTAACAACCGTTTCCATCATGATATCGACGGGCGCTGTCTTCTGAGTCCATAATTCAAACGAGGCCACTCCCTGATAAACCAGCATGGAAAGGCCTCCAAGGGTTTTAGCCCCTGCCTTTTCAGCGCTGAGGAGAAGCGGCGTTTTTAGCGGATTGTAGATAACATCATAGACCAGGGTATGCGAAGAAATGAAGCCTTCGGGGATGGGAGACTGCCCTTCCGCCGGCCCGTGCATCATTCCTATGGGCGTGCAGTTTACCAGTAAATCGGATGCCCGAACAGCTTCCTTGAAGGAGCCGTTCTCATCTATCCCTGTTACAGAGTAATTCTGTAGTTTGAGTTCGCTTGCGAGAATTTTTGCTCGCTTCTGATTTCGATTGCAAATTGTGAGCGACCCGATTCCAGCAACCGCCAAAGCGAAACCAACCGCTCTGGCGGCACCCCCGGCCCCAATGAGAACAGCTCGCTTCCCTTGAGGATCGAATCCCCCTTCCTCTTTAAGTGCCCTCAAGAAACCTTCAGCATCGGTGTTATATCCTATCAATTGATCCCCGGATTTGACGATGGTATTGACCGCGCCAATCTCCGCGGCGGTTTTATTCAGCCCATCCAGTAACCCTATCACTTCCTGTTTGAAGGGAGCGGTCACATTGGCTCCCAGCACCTCCGGAGAGCGAATTGCCTCGACCCTACGCCCCAGGCTCCTCTGCTCTGTCTCCCATAATTCATAGGTAATATCCAGCCCCAGGCTATTCAATCCTGTCTGCTGCATAAGCGGAGACAAAGAATGCTTAATGGGGCAGCCGATCAACCCGATTCTCTGCGTCATCATCACATTCCATTTGCTAAACGATCCTTTGCGGCAGCCCTTTCATCAAGGTACCACTGCAATATAAGTGCCGCGGCCGCTGAATCCTTCTTCTTCCTGATTTGTTCCGGTTTCTGACCAGCCTGCCGCATCATATCCTGTGCCATATCGGTTGAAAACCGCTCATCAAACATGACAACTGGTATCCCCGAGAGTGCCTCCAACTGATCGGCAAATGCCTGGGTTTTTTCCGCCTGAGTTCCGAGTTTACCATCCGGCAGCCGTGGCAGCCCGATCACCAGCCTTTCAACCGAATGTTTGTTTATCAGTTCGCAAATCGCCCGAATATCCGATCCATCCGGTTTCCTTTCGATTACGGTAACGATACTTGCCAGCATCTCCAGCGGATCGCACATTGCAACACCGACCCGCTTATCCCCGACATCCAGTCCCAGCATACGCATCTATGTCGATTTCTCCACAAGGCTGGGAACCAGCTTTAAAGCCTCATCAATTTTTGTCTTGTCCTTACCACCGGCTTGAGCCATATCAGGTTTACCGCCACCTCCGCCTCCGGTTACCTGCGCCACTTGCTTGATAATCTTCCCGGCATGAATCCCGTTATCCAGTAAATCCGGTGTAACCATTGCCAGGAAACGGGGGTTATCCTCCAGGACAGCGCCCAGCACGATCACAACGCTGCCAATTCTCTCCTTCAGCCAGTCTCCTGTTTCGCGTAATACTTCCATATTAGATGCCGGCAATTTGGCTGTTAGTACGTTAACACCGTTTACCTGGACTACATCCGAAAGAAGCGTTTCTGCGGTTTTTCTCAGGAGCTTTGCTTCGAGATCTCTGGCTCGTTTGCGTTCCGCGCTGAGTTCCCTGAGGACACCTTCCAGTTTTTCCTGGACGTCTTGGGGGCTTGCTTCCAGACGATGGGCAAGGCGATCCACCAGCGCAATTCTCTCCTCGACCAGTTTTTCCGCACCCCGCCCGGTTACCGCTTCGATGCGCCGCAGCCCCGATCCAACGCTTTTCTCACTGGTGATATACAGAAACCCGATTTCGCCGGTGGACTTCAAGTGGGTACCTCCACATAGTTCAGCGCTAACGCGCTCATTGGTGGTATGATCGATGATTTCAATCATCCGAACCTCATCGCCATACTTATCGCCGAAGAAAGCCAGCGCCCCTTCCGAGAGCGCCTTATCGTAGGGCATGACCCTGGCAGCCACATTCAAATCGCGCCGGATATTCTCATTCACACCGTGCTGTACCGCCGCCAACTCTTCGTCGCTCAGTGCCACCAAATGGGTATAGTCGAACCGAAAATGGTCCGGCGCAACCAGCGAACCTCCCTGCTGGACCTGCTCCCCAAGCACCCTGCGAAGCGCCGCGTGCAGCAAATGGGTAGCGGTGTGATTTCGAGCGATATCCAGCCGATGCTGAAGATCGACAGATGCCCGAATTCGGTCATTGACGGAAACAACCCCTTCTTCGACTTTGGCGGAATGAACAATCAACTCACCGGCCGGCTGGGTATCCTTTACGACAACCCTGCAACCCTCGGTACCCATTTCGCCCCTATCGCCAACCTGCCCGCCCCTCTCTGCATAGAAAGGCGATTCTTCCAGGATTATCTCAACGTTCTGGCCCTGATACGCCATTTCCACCTGCTCCCCTTCAACGATCAATCCCAGCACGTTTGATTCATAAACCAGCGCATCATAACCGACAAAACGGGTCGGAGGCAGATTGAGGCCCTCGTAGAAAGCCTGGCGGGATTTATCATCGAGGCCGAACTTGTGAGCCTCGCGGGCCCGTTCCCGCTGGGCAGCCATTTCTCTTTCGAATCCTTCCAGGTCAATGGAAAGCCCGTTCTCGGCAGCGATCTCCGAGGTAATTTCTTTAGGGAAACCGTAAGTATCATAAAGCCTGAAAACCTGCTCGGCAGGGATATCAGTGCGCCCGGCCTTCTTGTTGGTTTCGATGATATCATCAAGCAAATTCATTCCGGTAAGAAGTGTCTGGCCGAATTTGTTTTCTTCGATCCCGATCACCTTCAGCACATACTCCCTGTTTTTCTCCAGTTCCGGGTACAATGAGCCCATCTGGTCGATCACGACGGTGGCGATTTCAGGCAGGAAGGCTTCTTTCAAACCCAGCTTACGCCCAAAGAGAGCCGCCCGGCGCAGAACGCGGCGAAGTACATATCCCCGGCCATCATTGGAAGGGATAACGCCATCGGCGATTAAGAATGTAATTGCCCGACCGTGCTCGGCCACCACCCGCATGGAACGGGTGATCTCATCGCTTTCCCCGTATGCATGGCCGCAGAGCCGGTTGATTTCATTCATTATGGGAGAAAAAAGGTCTGTTTCATAGAGCGTACGCTTGTTCTGCATGAGTGCAGCAGTACGTTCGAGCCCCATGCCGGTATCGATGTTCTTCTGTTTAAGCTCCGTCCGATTCCCCTGTTCGTCCTGGTAGTACTCAGTGAAGACCAGGTTCCAGATCTCCAGGAACCGTTCACAATCGCATGACGGATCACATTCAGGACGTCCGCAGCCCGTACCCTCGCCGAAATCGTAGTGTATCTCGCTGCACGGGCCGCAGGGGCCGGTTTCGCCGGCAGGGCCCCAGAAATTTTCTTTCTCGCCACAGCGAACAATACGTTCTTTTGGCACCCCCAGTTCCAGCCAGTAGCTCTCCGCTTCATCATCGTCGAGAAAAACGGTGATCCAAAGCCGTTCTTTGGGCAGATGGAGGTGATCGGTAACAAACTCCCACGCCCAGGCGATTGTCTCCTTTTTGAAGTAATCCCCAACGCTGAAATTGCCCAGCATTTCGAAGAAGGTCAGGTGGCCCGCATCACCCACCTCATCGATATCCGTCGTCCGAAAACACTTCTGACACGAAGTAAGGCGAGGATTGGGCGGGTTGGACTCGCCGATAAAATACGGTTTAAATTGCACCATGCCTGCACTGGTAAGCAAAAGGGTCGGATCGCCGTGCGGTACAAGGGACGAACTCGGCACGATGGAATGCCCTTTCCCGGTAAAAAAGTTTAGAAAAGAGGTTCTTATTTCGTTACTATTCATCTTCAATCCGCATCCATTGATATGCCACAAAGACACGAAGCCACTAAGGTTCTTCTTATGATAGACTGTGTGTCTTCAATTCGACTCCTGCCAGAATTCAATAAACAATCCATCAATCGACCGGGCATCCTCACGCTTGATTTTAGGGGAACACGATTGGTATGTCAACGAAGGTATCCGTGCTGCCATTTGTTCGTATTTCTCCCACCATCCTGTTAGACGACTTACCGGCCATCTTAAGAAAAACTCCCGCCTTATCCAAGCGGGAGTTTTATTTCTATTTGTGCCGAGGAACGAAAATCAGAGCGCTTGAATTACTGCCCGTCTACGAAAGCGATGGTAGAACACCCCGCCCAGAATCAGCAAACCGGCAGCGACCAAACCGGCGGTTAACAGCTCAGGGATACAACCAACACAGGTAATGATGCTTCCTGTTGAAGGGTCCGCCGTATCGCATGCCACACCGAAACTCTGGAAATTCGGCTCGTCATAGTTTAAATTCTGCCAGTCCTGAAGGATAAACTGCCATACCTCGCCGGGTTCGAACAATCCGTCCTGTGTGAGGCTTTCATAAATGAGCGGCTGGTTCACACCCACAGCATCGATTACGAAGGCGTGAGAATCATCATCCCATCCGACATTTCCCACCCAACCGTCATAATTGGATATCTGTGTACAGCAATCCGCCACATAAATCAGGTTCCGATAGGTAACGTTCTCCATGTTGGTGATCGTAACTACAAAGTTGATGATACCGGGATCGTCGTATGCAGCACAGCTATAGGCAGTCGTCCCGGATGCCATCATCAGGATTTCCTCGTTTTCATTCGCGAACTGTTCCCCAACACCCAGTTCTTCACAGCCGGTGCCCGCATTTGTTATGCTGAAGGGATCACCCCGCGGATCGTCGAGGGAATAGAGCGCGTCAAGCTGATGGGCGAAAGCAGGAGCCGCCATCAATGCAATTGCAAACAGAAACAGGATGAGCAGTATTATTAGATTCAGTTTCTTATTCATTATTTGCACCCTGGAATTTCACTGGAACCGGGGCCACCCCAACATTGCATTACCCTGCGGATATTCTATATGTTTGTTGAACAGGGATCAAGTCTTACTGTTGTTGTAATTGGTACTTCTAGTATAAAATTATATTACGAAACGACTTATTGTCAACCATGCAAAGTGGAATTGAGATATAATCTATGTTTTCTAATCGGATTTTACGGATAACCGGAATTGTGCTGCTGGCCCTGATAGTAGCGGTGTCTTTCATCACGCCGGAATCCATATTAAGTACCGAGGTTAATTTCATATACTCCGACCTGCGCCGGCCGGCCGATGATACTACCGAAATCCAGACTAAACTCGATCCGGGCAACCGGGAAGCTATGGAAAAGCTGCCGGAAAGGATCGAGGACTGGAAAGATATCAATATGATCATCAGCGGCTATGAAGTGAGTGAGCTTGAAGAAGCGCTGAATGCCGATATCATCATCGTAAGGGGCTACCTGAAAAACGAACCGTTTTCTTTGCCCGTCAAGCTGCTGACCCTGCAAAGCAAGAGCCGCGAGAGCTTCCATCCGCCGGAAGTCTGCTACCCGGCGATGGGCTATAAGATTTTGGAAGAGGATTACGAGGAGATTGTTATCCCGCTCGAAAAGTGGGCTCATATTGAAATTAAAGTCGAGAATCTGGAAATGTTCTCCACAGGCAAACGTGATTATAACAACGTCATCCGGGTGAAAAAGCTGGTCATCGCCAAAGACGATGACCGGGGGATTAACCGGAAAAACGTGATCCTGTATTTCTACCTGGGAAACAGTTCCGCGTTTATTCACCTGACCAATATCACGATGGTACGGGCCTCGATCGACGTGCTGATTTCCGGCTCGGTCGATGAATCTACGGAAATGGCCAAGTCCTTTCTTCAGGATGCCATCCCGCTGATGTTCGGTCCGCGCGAGGGCGGGGAGAGGGTGATTATTGACGAACTGTTTCACGGCGGGGCGGGCGGGATTACGCTGGGGATTTTCATGTACCTGGTTCCGCTTTCGATCATCTTCTACCCGGAGATTCGAAAAGTAATCCGACGAAAAACTGTGCCGATATCGGTTACGTAGTCTGCTTTTACATAACGCATTCAAAAAAAAGAACGCCGTCTGCGCTCAAAGTTCTGGGCAGGGCAATCAAATTCTTTTACTCACGATGGATAGTCCGGACGCATCTTTCGTTTCCTGGGCTTTCGGCTGCGCTCCATGAGTGTATCCTTCATTAATTCATCCTCCATTCGGGGGACTTTGACCTCAGCCTGTTCGAGATCCTTTTTATCTGCAAGCAGGCTCGTTACCGTATTTAACAATTCCGAGGTTTTAAATGGTTTAGCCAGATAGGCACTGGCGCCGACATTTCTGGCCGTTTGGCGATCGTTCGAGTGTGGCCGCGAGGATATCATAATGACGGGGATCTTAGCCGTTTCCTTTGCCAATCGAAGGCGATGGCATACCTCAAAACCATCCAGGCCTGGAAGAAAGGTGTCGATAATCAGCAGATCCGGCTTTTCCGCCTGCACCTTTCGCAACGCATCGAGCCCGTTGGATATTCCCATCGCTCTATACCCTTTCATCTGCAGTAGAGAGGTCATCCAACCGGCTGTTTTATCCGAACCCACTAGAAACAGTATTTGCCTGTTCATTGAGTTCAGATTACCACGCCCTGATACTGTTTACCAGAACACAACGAGCATCAGGCTGCGAAATTTGGGTTTGTGAATCTTAACACCTGTTTATGAAAAACGGGATTGACTTTTTGTAAAAACGGCGTTACACTATCACAAACCAAACCCGAAAGAAAGGCGATTCGTCAAATTATCGGGCTGTTCCATCGGAAAAATAACATGGAGGGGAAGTTCCAGGGTGAATCTACCCTGTTAACATAATTGTAAATTAGAACGGGGGTTAAATGAAAAAATATAAAGGAGGGAAGGAAACGATGAAAATCTCGAAATGGGCAATCCTGATCGTCGCATTGCTGTTGATGGCATTGCCACTGGTGACGGCATGCGGCGATGACGACACAGAAGAGCCCACCAGGACACAACCACAGGAAACCACAGCGCCACCCAAAGAGGACGTTAAAATCAAAATCGGACTGATGACCGATAAGACAGGGCCGGCAGCGGAAGCACTGATTGCCGTCGATGCGGCGTTGACGGATGTTGTAAAGTACTTCAATGATAACGACCTCATAGAAGGGGCCACGCTCGAGATCATATCATATGATACCCAGTATGATCCGGCGAAAGATGCCACCGGGTACCAGTTCCTTAAAAGCAAGAGCGTAGATGTCATGTGTACAGGAGTACCCTCAAATCCAATCGTCAACAAGGCAAGTGCCGACGGTGATAAGATGGTTATCTTTTCCTTGACAGCCGCTCAACCGATGTACGACCCGCCTGGCTATGTGTTCTGCATCAACATTCCGGCAGACGCTTCAGTCTACACTATGCTTGATTGGCTTTCGAGTAACGATCCGGATTTCCCGACTGACCGCCCGGCGAAAGTGGGAGCAGTGGGCGCAAAGGGACCGTATGCAGACAC
>CAZDMY010000028.1:0-13759 GCA_964506405.1 uncultured Dehalococcoidia bacterium
GTGGCACACCGGTAGCAGTGTCCGACCGAATGCATGTAAGGTTCAATCTTAATAAGAAGGCCATCCCTTTCCAGGTCGGCCACCAGTTGGCCGCGGCAGGCAAACCGTTCCTGCCCTGCATATGGACCGGCGTTTTCATTCAGGGTGGCATCCTTGTTCATGATGTTGATTTCGGCCAGGTTATGACGCTGCGCAATTTCGAAATCAACCGGATCGTGGGCCGGGGTAACCTTCAAAGCTCCGGTTCCGAAAGAGGTGTCCACTGCCTCATCGGCGATAACAGGTATTTCGCGCCGCACCGCTGGTACTATGACTTTTCTGCCGATGAGGTCTTTGTACCTGGGATCCTCAGGGTTTACCGCTACTGCCGTATCGCCAAGAAGCGTTTCCGGCCGCGTGGTAGCTACAGTAACAAATGCATCCGAGTCATCCGCCAGCCGATATTTAATGTAATAGAGGTTTCCCCTGGTATCCTTGTGATCTACCTCCAGATCGGAGAGAACCGTAGCACAATCCGGGCACCAGTTGGTAATCCGCTCGCCGCGATAGATAAGCCCTTTATGATAGAGATTAACGAAGGTGGTACGAACCGCTTTCGCCGGTCCCGGGTCCATAGTGAACACTTCACGGTTCCAGTCACACGATACGCCGAGACGCTTATGCTGTTGGGTGATCGTCCCCCGGCATTGCCCGGCCCACTGCCAGACACGCTCCAGGAAACGTTCCCTGCCCAGTGTCTGACGGTCGAGCCCTTCTTTCGCCAGCCGCTGCTGAACTACGAACTGGCAGGCGATGCTGGCATGATCGACGCCGGGAAGCCAGAGAGTGGGTTCCCCTTTCATCCGGTGCCATCGGGTAAGGATATCTTCCAGTGTGGCGGTTAATGCATGGCCCAGGTGAAGCTCTCCGGTGACATTCGGAGGGGGCATGATAATGACAAACGGCTTTTTGTCAGGATCGATCCGGGGAGAAAAATAGCCCTTTTCCATCCAGAACTGATACCACCTGGCCTCAACACTGGAAGGGTCATATGCTTTAGGGATTTCGCTGAGTCTGGATGATGTCATGTTTTTCCTTAAGATCTTTTTACCCATCTATTCTACAATCGTAAGTACCGGAGAGTCAATTTGAAACGGGCGGACGTATGATTCTATCCGCTCTTGACCCTGGCGAGTTTTTCGAACAGCCAGATGACGATGATGCCGGTAATTACCAGTCCGATAACCCCGATCACCTCTCCGTCAAAAGAATCCGGAAAATACCGGTCGTACCCGGTTACCTTTTCAGTTCCGTCACTCAGTATGGTGGTGATCTCCTCTTTCCAGGGCCAAAGGATGGTAAGCGAGCCGGCGATGAATCCGGTAAGCAGGGCGATAGTCTGATTCCGGTACCTTCCGAAGACCCAGGAAAGCAGCCGCGAAAAAGCGAGCAATCCGAATGCCGCCCCCAGGATCATCGGGATCAGGATGCTCAGATCCAGATCGTTAACAGCATCGACGACAATCAGTTCATAGTTCCCCATGAGAAGGAGAACGTAAGATCCGGAAAGACCCGGCAGGATCATGCTGCACATGGCAACGATACCGCACAAAAAGACATACCAGTACGCAGAATTCTGCCCGGCGACATCCGATACCAGCGACACGGCAAGGGCAATACCGGTTCCGACAGCCAGCGCAACAATCACCCAAAGGCTCCACCGGGTCACCGTTTTCCCCACAAAAAAGACGGAGGCCAGGATCAACCCAAAGAAGAACGCCCAAACGTAAACGGGATAATCTTCGAACAATGGGTCAAGAACTCGGGCCAGTGCGACGATGGCAACGGCGACCCCTGCAAACACTGCGATTAAGAAATACAGGCTGGTGTAATCGATGAAGTCTTTGATCTGTCTTTTCAGCAGCAGCCGGGCAGCGTGTGAATCGAAGGATTTGATGGACAGGATGAGTTTTTCAAATATTCCGGTGATCAGGGCAATGGTCCCGCCCGAGACTCCCGGGATAACATTGGCGGCCCCCATGCCCATGCCTTTGAGGGCTAAAATCAGGTAACTGCGCATTTACTGGCCTTGTTCCTGATTATGAGTTAGCCGGTCGGTTTTTGCAAGCTGAGCATCGGGATATATCAAGGTCGCTGTGTTTTTTCTCAATCTGATTAGGGATGTTACAATAAGCGCAGGCGGTCCATCACATCGTAATTTCACAAGGGGAAAGCAGATGAGAGATAATGAATTCTCCGCACGAATTGAGACACTACTGTCCCGGAATCAGGATATCGTTCAATCGATGATGGAGCAGGTCAGCGACATCGTCTTTTTCGCCTCATCTGCAGGCGAACTGACCTACATATCTCCGATGGGGCCCAGAATTCTCGGATATGCCGAGGCAGACGTGCTTGGTAAACCGTTCGATGCTTATATCCATCCTGACGATAAACCAGTTTGTACCCAGGCCTTTAAACGTGTGATGTTGAAGGGCGAATCGGTTGAGAATTTAGAACACAGACTGAAGACAGAGGGTAATGACTATCGATGGTACCTCACCAATGTTATCCCGTTGAGAGATAACACCGGGAAGGTGGTTTTGTGCATGGGCATATCCCGGGATATTACCGAGCGTAAAATGGCGGAGGATAAGTGTTTGTGGGCTGAAAACTACTACCGCAGCATTATGGAAAATTCACTTGATGCCATTCTGGTACTCGATCACAACGGGAATGTGCAATACGAGACCTCTGCTTACAAACGAATGGTGGGATATTCGGCAGTTGAGGGTACTGCGAAAGGGCTGTATATGCCGGTGCACCCGGACGACCTGCCACTTGCGGAATCCGGTTTTCTGGAAATGGCGGCAAACACTCCGGGGGTTCTGGTTAGGCGAGAGTTAAGAATCCGCCATCAAGATGGATCATGGTTAACCGTTCAGATAATTGCGAACAACCTCCTTTCAATTCCTGAGGTACAGGCATATGTTGTTCATATCAGGAATGTCACCGAACGGAGGAAGGCTGAGAAGAAACTGCAGTATCAAGCGGAGTTCGAGCGTCTGATCACCCGGATGTCAACTGAGTTTATCAACCTGGAATCCGAGAGTATAAACGAAGGTCTGGATTATGCCTTGAAGTTAATTGGTGATTTCTCCATAGTAGACAGGAGTTACATCTTTCAATTTTCCGAGGATGGTAAAACCATTTCCAATACCCATGAATGGTGCGCACCCGGAATTGAGCCCCAGATCGAATATCTGCAAAATATGCCCTCAGACGAAAACCAGTGGATGATGGAGAATGTTTACTCACGAGAAGTGATCTTTATTCCCAGTGTTGCCGAATTACCCCCGGAAGCGGAATTGGAAAGGCAGGTTTTGGAAGAGCAGGATATCAAGTCACTCACTATGGTTCCTATCATCTGCGGTGGGGAACTGCTGGGGTGTCTGGGGTTCGACTCAGTGAGGGGGGAGACGGAATGGACGGAGGAAACCACGGCACTGTTGAAGCTTGTGGGCGAAATGATGGGTAATTTGCTGGTGCGAAAGCGTTCGGATGACATGCTCAAGGAGGCTCGGGATCAACTGGAAAGGAAGGTCAAAGATCGGACTAGTGAACTGGCCGAATCAAACAAACAGCTTAAGGAGGAGATCTCAAAACAGAAGCGGGCTGAACGCCTTCTGAAGCAAAGCGAAATGCTGTTCCGTTCCATTATCGAGAATTCTCACGATGTCTTCGTACTGCTGTCTGCTGATGGAAAAGTCACGTACGAGAGCCCCTCAATTGAGCGCGTGACCGGATACACGCCTGAGGAAAGATCAGGCCGCCCCTTTTTGGAATTGATACACCCCGATGATGCGAATATGGCGCACCACGATGTGGCATCCGTGATGGAAGCCCCGGGCATGGTCAAACCTGTTTCTGTAAGAATAACGCATAAAGAAGGCGCTTTACGCTGGATTGAGGGTACCTTGAAAAACTGCCTTGATTTGCCCGGAGTCAATGCCATTGTATGTAATTACCGGGATGTAACGGATCGCCGACAGGTAGAAACCCGGTTGAGGAACTATGCCAATCAACTGGCTCAGGCCAATGAAGAGCTGTCGCAGTATGCGCAAGTTGTCTGCCATGATATGTGTACTCCTTTGCGTGCCGTACGAATGTATACCCATCTTCTCAGGCAGGATATACCCTCAGCATCCCCTGGCGAGAGCTTATCTCACCTGGATACAATAGAGCGTGCCGTTATTGAAGGCCAGCAGATGGCCCAGGATCTACTGGCTTACGGGCAGCTTTATGAAGAGCAGATGAGGTATGAAAAGATTAATATGGATATCCTAACCAATAATGTAATTAGTCTGTTCGCCCTTTATCCTGATGTGGAGATAACCAGACTCAAGAAGAAATGGCCTGTGATTGAAGGGGTGCCAATGCTGTTGCACCAGGTTTTCAATAATCTGATCGATAATGCCATCAAGTTCAATGAGTCCTCTCAAAAGAAAATAAAGGTTGGCTGGAAACGTATTGACGGCGAAGGCTATGAATTTTTTGTACGTGATAATGGGCCGGGTGTTGCGCCTGAATATCATGAGAAGATCTTTCAGATATTCGGTCGCGTCCATCCCAGGGAACGGTATGATGGCAGCGGGATGGGGCTGGCGATAGTGAAAAAGGCGGTTACCAGGCTTAATGGGCGGGTTTGGGTTACCTCGAAACCCGGCAACGGCAGCACGTTCCATGTGTTTCTACCGGAGCAAAGGTAAGCGAGTGTATGAGAAAGCCGGAAGCGTATAAGTGAAGTCGGATCGGGGCCTACTTTGCATTCTCCTGAAAAACCGCTTCCGCTTTATCCACATCAGCTCCTTCATGTATGATAGCCCTTAATGCCTTGATCATGGCCACCGGATGATCGTGTTGCCAGATATTGCGGCCAAGGTTTTGTCCGATCGCCCCTTTTTGCAGGCCGTCATATATGAACTCAAAAACTTCGCGTTCGGTCTCCACCCTCGGCCCCCCCGCAATGACCACCGGTACCGGACATCCGTTAGTAACCTTTTCGAAGTTTTCGCACCAGTAGGTCTTGACGACACGTGCCCCCAGTTCGGCTGCAATTCGCGAACACAGTGCCAGGTAACGCGCATCCCGTTTTTCCAGTTCCTTACCGACCGCGGTGACTGCCATCACCGGGATACCGTATTTTTCGCCCTCGTCGACCAGCCTGGAAAGATTGACCAGCGACTGTTTTTCGTAATCGGTCCCAACGAATATAGAGATGCCGACCGCAGCTACGTTCAACCGTATCGCTTCCTCCATGGATGTGGTAATTTCCTCGTTGGCCAGATCCTGTCCTATCACACTGGACCCGCCGGATACCCGCAAAATGATCGGTTTGGCATTATGCGGATCGATGGATGATCGAAGTACACCCCTGGTAACGAAAAGTGCATCTGCATACGGCAGCAGGGGCTCGATCGTCAGGCCCGGTTTCTCCAGCTTGGTGGTCGGCCCCTGAAAATACCCGTGGTCAATCGGCAGGAAAACGCAGTGTCCGTCTTCCTGGATCAGTTGCGATAATCGATTTTCCATACCCCAGTCCATTATTTCCTCCTTGGTCAGTTTTTAATAAAGTCAGGAATTACCCGTTCGCCCTGAGTCCGCCGGGGTGGATCGAAGGGGAACTCGTAAAAAGGTATCTGGAATCCAGTGGATTTCTATTCTTATTTTTGAAAAACAATGTGTTTTTCCCATTTCGGTGAGGGTTCAGGGAAATCTGTACGAAAATGCGCACCACGGCTTTCCTCTCGAATTAACGCTGCTTCCACCAGAAGCCGGCTGGCCAGCACCATATTACATAGTTCGTAGTAAGGCCGGTCGGTCGGTTGCCCCAGCGTTCTATGCCAGGCTGCAAGAATTGCAGCGACCTCCTCCAGCCTCTCTTTATTCCGTATGATACCGGCATTTTCCCACATGAGTTGCTGCAGCGTTGTCAGCCGGAGAGGCATCGACATTTCAGTAGTATCCCTTTTCTTTAAAGTCGTTTCCATACTGATCCCTGACGATTCTTCAGGAGTGGTCAGATTACCTTTGGCTCGCTCCACAATTCGCCGGCTGAAAACGAGCACCTCCATGAGTGAGTTGGATGCCAGCCGATTGGCACCGTGAACCCCCGTACAAGCTACTTCCCCGCAGGCAAACAAGCCCGAGATATTAGTCTCGCCAAAGGCATTGGTTTGTATCCCGCCCATCATATAGTGAGCCGCCGGTGCTACCGGGATCATTCCTTTGGTGATATCCAGTCCGTGATCCATACAGAAACGGTAAATTGTGGGGAAGCGTGTCGTAACGGTTTTTCGATCCAGGTGGGTCACGTCGATGAATACACGGTCACTGCGGGTTTTTCGCATTTGGGCAACGATACTGCGTGCCACGATATCACGCGGTGCCAGTTCCGCCTGGGTGTCATAATCGGGCATGAAACGCCGACCTTCTACATCCTTGAGTAACCCGCCTTCGCCTCGCACGGCTTCACTGATGAGAAACGGCGGTATTCCGGGCAGGCGAATCGCCGTGGGATGAAACTGGCAGAATTCCATATCGGTGATCCTGCCCCCGGCCTGATAGGCCAGTGCAATCCCGTCTGCAGTGGCGATATCAGGATTGGTGGTGAGCTTGAACAACCGTCCCGCCCCACCAGTGGCAACGATCACATTCGGCGCTTCAAATCGTTCCAGGGAGCTTGCCCTGGAATCAAAAGCGATTGCCCCGGTTACTTTATTGTTTTCTACAGTTATCTCGGTAACCAGACAGTATTCCATTATGGTGATATTATGCGATTTTCGTACCGCGTTACTTAAAGTAACTTCGATCCGCTCGCCGGTGGCATCACCCCCTGCATGTAGTATCCGGGGGATGCTATGGGCCGCTTCTTTGGTAAGTGCCACTGCACCGAATGTTGTATCGAATGGAACACCGATATCGATAAGGTCCGCGATACGATCTCCCGCTTCTTCAGTGAGAATGCGGACCGCCACCGGATCGCACAACCCGGCCCCGGCTGCAATGGTATCCTGGAAATGCAGTTCAGGAGAATCCCCTTCACCGATCGGGGCGGCGATACCACCCTGAGCATACTTGGTATTGCACTCATCCAGGCTGTCTTTAGTAAGGATGAGTACCTTCCCAACCTCACGGGCAAGCAGTGCGGTATAAAGTCCGGCAATCCCGCTGCCCACGATGATGATGTCGTATTCCGTATTTCTCATTTTGTACCTGCAAACATAGCGCCCTCAGGCAACGGAGTTCCCTGTAACGACCACGCCCCGGCATGCGTTACGTTCACCTGGGCCAGCTTCCCGTACCAGTCGCCCTCGTCTTCGAAAAATACCAGTTTGTCTTCTCGTGTCCGACCCTGCCACCTGGTTCCCTTTTTCCCCTCCACCAGTACCTCCGCCGTCCGGTTTACCAGCTGATAGTTTATTTGCCGGCTAATGCTTTCCTGGAGCGCTTCGATACTCTTCAGCCGGTCCTGTTTCTCTTCGATCGAAACATTATCTTTCAGCTTTCGAGAGGCGATCGTACCGGGCCGCGGCGAATAGGCCGCCACATGTACGGCATCAAACCGAAGTTTTTCCAGTAAATCGTACGTTCTTCCAAATTGTGCGGCGGTTTCTCCCGGGAACCCCACGATAATATCGTTGCTCAAAGCGACCTGAGGGATAGCTTCCCGAATACGACCGATCAGGTCTACGTATTGCTCAACGGTATATCCCCGTCGCATGGCCTGCAGGATTTCATTGTCGCCTGCCTGGGCCGGCAGGCTGATGTGCTCGCAGACCTTCTCCAGCGAAGCAACTGCTTCGATAAGCTTCCGGTTCATATCTTTCGGATGCGAGGTCAGGAAACGAATTCGCTCCAGGCCGTCGATCTGGTTCACTTCCGTCAGTAAATCAGCAAGGTTCGGGCTATCAGGCAGATCGTGACCGTAGGAATCTACATTCTGACCGAGCAGTATAATCTCTTTGATTCCACATTCAATGTATTGTTCAACCTCACGAATGATCTCTGCCATCGGCCGGCTTTTTTCCCGTCCTCTGCGGTAAGGAACGATGCAATAGGAGCAGAAATTGTTACATCCCTGGATGATTGGAATATAAGCCTTCACGGATTCCCAAACGGCCCGGGCCGGAGACCAGGGGCTGGGCTCAGAGTGAGTTTTAATACAACTCAATAGATCACGGAATTGCTGCGGTTTAAAAAAAGCATCAACATGCTTAAAGCGCTCTTTCAGCCGATCCGTATCGGAGTTAACTATGCATCCGGTTAGTGCGATGAATACCCCCGGACGAGTTTTTTTCAGGGCTTTTAAGTTGGTGAGTTTGTTGACAACCTTGTCCTCTGCACTTTGCCGAACAACGCAACTATTCAGTACCACGATATCCGCTTCTTCCGCTGTGGATACAGAACGATAACCCATCCGTTCCAACTCCGCAGACAGGTTGAGGGAATCGGCTTTGTTCATCTGACAGCCGATCGTCCAGATGTAGAATCGATTCATACGCCGATTATAACATAACCACTCTCGTGGTGCTTGCATTACACTTATCGCAAGCGTAAAATGTTTTTGCCGGAAACAAATACACAAAATCATTGAGAATCGCTTCCGGCCTCGATCGATTCTGGAGGGACACTTAATGGAAAAGGGTACTTGGAAAGTCAAAACCGGGCTGGCCCAGATGCTCAAAGGCGGGGTCATTATGGACGTGGTTACGCCGGACCATGCCAAAATCGCTGAGGAAGCCGGGGCCTGCGCGGTAATGGCACTCGAACGCGTCCCTTCGGATATTCGCGCTCACGGAGGGATTGCCCGGATGTCGGATCCCGGGTTGATCCAGGCGATCATGGAAGTTGTCAGTATTCCCGTTATGGCTAAGTGCCGGATCGGGCATTTTATTGAAGCCCGGGTGCTCCAGTCGCTTGGTGTTGACTATATCGATGAATCGGAAGTCCTCACGCCTGCTGACGAGGCGAATCATATCTATAAACACGATTTCAAAGTCCCGTTTGTCTGCGGCTGCCGGGACCTGGGAGAGGCGCTCCGCCGGATCGGCGAAGGTGCAGCCATGATGCGCACCAAGGGCGAGGCAGGTACCGGGAATATCGTAGAGGCGGTTCGGCATATGCGCTCAGTGATGGGCAGCATTCGTGCAATCCAGAGCCTGAAAGAAGATGAATTGATGGCTGAGGCCAAGCGCCTTGGCGCACCATTCGAACTGGTTAAGGAAGTGCACGAGACCGGCCGGCTGCCGGTGGTTAATTTCGCCGCAGGCGGAATCGCTACCCCGGCAGATGCAGCGCTCATGATGCAACTCGGAGCTGATGGCAATTTCGTCGGTTCCGGGATATTCAAATCCTCCAACCCGGAGATGATGGCTAGAGCGATCGTAAAAGCTACAACCCACTATCAGGATCCGGATATAATCGCCGAAGTATCTCGAAACCTTGGTGCTGCCATGCCCGGACTGGAAATCAGTTCGATACCGGAGAATGAACTCCTGGCAACGCGTGGATGGTAATTCATCAATCGGTCCGATATGCTTGATAAACAAAGTTGAAAATGAAATCGTTTATGAGTGATACCCCCCCACATTTGCAGGAAATGGTAATCGAAGGTTACCGAAGGATGACGCCTGCTGAAAAGCTGCATCGAGTAAGCGAATTGAACCGGGCCGTACAGGAACTGGCATTGGCACGTATAAAGAAACAATATGGTAACATTTCCCAGGGAGAGCAAAAACTTCGTCTGGCCGCCCTTTGGCTCGATAAAGATACTATGATCCGCGTGTTCAATTGGGATTCCGACCGAGAGGGATATTGATTTGGGCCTTTCCGATCCGGTACATGTCACGCAAATGGTAGCACAAGCATTCGATCAACTTCAGATCCCTTATTATGTAGGGGGATCTCTGGCGAGTTCTCTGCATGGTATCCCTCGGGCAACCCAGGATGCCGATATTGTCGCAGATATTCAAACCTGTCATGTTCAGGAAATCGTAAGCCTGTTAAGTCCGGACTTTTATATCGATACGGACATGATTCGGAATGCCATTGCTAAACGCTCGTCGTTTAATCTTATTCACCTCGAATCGATGTTCAAGGTCGATATCTTTCTCTTTCAAGGAGACGAGACGGCTAAAAAGGCCATGACGCGCCGGGAGACCTACCATATTTCACGGGGCCTTTATCAGGCGCTCTCTGTGGCTAGTGCCGAAGATACAGTTCTACATAAACTATACTGGTTTCGCTTGGGCAATAAAGTTTCGGAAAGACAGTGGAACGATGTAGTTGGAATTCTGCGTGTGCAGAGGGAGGCGCTTGATCTCGTCTATCTCAGGCAGACAGCCAGGGAAATGGATGTATCCGAATTACTGGAGCAGGCGTTGAGTTACACTGGTATAGCGTGAATTATATGATTCAGCAAATCAAAACAATCGGAGTGCTCGCCCTGCAAGGTGCTTTTATCGAGCATATCGAGATATTAAGACGGCTTGGTGCCGAAGCGAAACCGGTACGTCTGCCGCATGAACTTAAAGACGTTGATGGACTGGTTATACCCGGTGGGGAGAGCACCACTATTGGAAAGTTGCTGGAGGCCTATCATTTGTCCGACCCCATTCAAAGTCTTGTCACGCGAGGAATGCCGATTCTGGGAACATGCGCCGGTATGATCCTGCTGGCCGGCAGCGTCAGCGGACTCAACGGGTACTTACTCGGTGCCATCGATATCTCTGTTCAGCGGAATGCGTTCGGGCGGCAGGTTGACAGCTTCGAGGCTGATCTCTCCATCCCCGTCCTGGGAAAGCCGCCGTTTCCGGGTGTTTTTATTCGCGCCCCGTGGATTGAAACCGTCGGCCCCGGTGTTGAGGTGCTTGCCCGGCTGGATAACGGAACGCCGGTGGCGGCGCGTGCCGGGAACATTGTCGTCGCGGCGTTTCATCCCGAACTTACCGCCGATACCCGGTTTCATTCGTATTTCCTGGACATGGTAAGAAATCATGAAACGACAAATCACTGACGATCTGAATATGCTTCTTGAGGTACTCCCGGCATACATTACCAGCCCCCTGAGGGATCGGGCTGACCGCGATGAGTTGCTGGAGGTGGTTCTCGATCTGGGGCGTCAGCCGGAAGCCCGGTATCCAGATAAACGAGTGGTTTTGAATCCTTCGGAAACCACGCAGGAAGATATCGATTATGTCGTTGCCCGGATCGGCACTTTCGGTGAGGATAATCGTGCCGGTATCGAACGTACTCTACATCGTATTTCGGCCATCCGAAGTCGCACCGATCGCATTATCGGGCTTTCGTGCCGGGTGGGAAGGGCGGTGTTCGGTAATGTGGAACTTATTCGCGACCTGGTGGAATCGGGTAAAAGCATCATGCTGCTGGGCCGGCCCGGGGTAGGCAAGACAACCATGCTGCGGGAAGTGGCCCGGGTGCTGGCCGATGAACTGGAAAAGCGGGTTGTGATCGTCGATACCTCAAACGAGATCGCCGGCGATGGCGATATCCCCCATCCAGCCATCGGGCGCGCCCGAAGAATGCAGGTAGCCCGGCCATCAATGCAACACGCGGTGATGATCGAGGCGGTGGAGAACCATATGCCGGAAGTGGTTATCATTGATGAGATCGGCACCGAACTGGAAGCCATGGCGGCTCGCACCATCGCGGAACGGGGGGTACAGCTTATCGGGACAGCACATGGAAATGAACTGGAAAATCTGATTATGAATCCGACGCTTTCCGATTTAGTGGGAGGGATTCATACTGTCACGCTGGGCGATGAAGAAGCGCGGCGGCGGCGCACTCAAAAATCCATTCTCGAACGCAAAGCGCCGCCTACCTTCGATGTTCTCGTTGAGATACAGAACTGGGATAAGGTGGCCATTCACCCTGATGTCGCTTACACCGTGGATGCCATCCTGCGCGGTCATGAACTCGACATCGAGGAAAGGTGGTTTGACGAACAGGGAGATGTGCAGACCATAAAGAAAGCCCCCCCGGTTGAAACGGTTCCCGTTCCACGCAATCCGGTTGAAGCGGCGGCGCCGAAGAACATCTATCCTTTTGGCATTGACCGAAGCCGTCTCGAAAAAGTCGCAAAGCGGATGCAGATTCCGGTTAATCTGGCTGACAACCTCAACAGGTCCGATCTGTTGATGATCACCAAGAACCATTACCGCAAAAACCCGCAAATACTGGAATCGGCCGAAGCCAACCGCATTCCGATCTATGTTTTGCGCAGTAATACGCTTGCGCAGATAGAGCATAGCTTAGCCGATCTCTATAACCTGAATGCTACGGATGATGTCACCAGCGAAGCCCTTCAGGAAACCGAACGGGCCATCGAATCGGTCAGGGCCAACGGCGAGCCTGTCCGATTGATGCCACGCAATTCCTTCATTCGCCGTCTCCAGCACAAACTGGCGGCTAAATACAATTTGCGTTCGGAAAGCATCGGCAGGGAACCCGCCCGCCGCGTACGGATCTACGATAATTGAGCTTCCCGCTGTCTTAATTACTTCATCGGTATGCCCGAAGGCATCGGCAATCGTAACCTGTGCAGATAATACAAACGGTGCGCCAAGAAACTCCGGATGGGGAATCATGCCGGCAGATATCTTATATTCCGATACCCTGGTAGAGATTAGTGCACATAGTATTCTGTTTCGGCAGTATTACTTCCCTGTGGGTTCCAGGCGGATTAATCTCAACGAGGTAGAAAGCGTCAGAATCCTGAAACCGACATTCATGCAAGGCAAATGGCGGATTCATGGAACCGGTGATTTTCGCACCTGGTTCCCACGAGATATGGACAGGCCATCGCGGGATGCCATCTTCTTACTCAAACGTCGCAAAGGTTGGTGGCGCATCGGATTCACTGTGGAAGACGCAAACCTGGTAAAGGATATTTTAACTGAATATGGCCTGAATGTAACTGAAGATGATGGAGGAGCTTCACTATAACAACAATAAACTGAACACTGCTCCGGAAAACGCTTGTTATTGGTGGCTCAGCGACCGGATCTATTGTTGGGTTGCATTGTTGACCTCCTATGCCTATAATGGCTATTACCATCTGGCGAGGGTTCGGTTATGGCGATTAATCTGGATATAGAAGTAGATGCCGACATTTTACATGTGAGGGCAAAGGGGTTAAGGGATCGTAATACGGTGCTGGCCATTGCACGGAAAATCGTGGAAGTAAGTCGCGAACATGGGAAAACCAGGGTTCTCGTCGACGTGCATGAATTGAAAGGTCGGTTGGGCACACTTGATTCCCATGATGTCGCTTTTGATGATTTCCCCAGAATCGAAGGAATACACCAGTATCAGGTCGCCATCGTGGATGATGATATTGTAGACGGAATCCATCCTTTCGAAGCATTTTCCCGGCAGCAGGGCCTGAATTTCAGGATATTTGGAAGTACGATTCGCGCCATCGACTGGCTGCGAGAATGAATCAAATGCTCAGTATATTCGCCCGGATAACGGTAACAACAAGGCAGCCTGGACTTTCGAGTTTAAGAATTGCGTATTGGCCTATCACCTGTGGACTAATACTGTTGATGGTCACTATTCTGCTGCTTGCAGGGCCCGGGTGCGGCAGCGAAGAAGTATCGCCGACAGGAAAATCTCAACCGACCACCCCGTCCATGACTGCCAGAAAATCCACCACCTGCTTGACGTACGGATAAACCAGCCGCACCACCGGAAA
>CAZDMY010000029.1:0-13435 GCA_964506405.1 uncultured Dehalococcoidia bacterium
AGTTGCTGGTGCGTGCCTTCTTCCATAATGCTTCCGGCATTCATGACCCCAGAAAGAATATTATATCAATGATGCCGGCAACCAGATGCAGAATTTCTACGCTTCGCTTTATGCACGCTATAAAGAAGTGTTAGGCCAAAGCGCTCAAATGCCCGTCGACGGATACTTCGGCGAATATATGGTTGAACTGGCCAGGCAGATAGCAGGTGAAAAGGGGGACAGCTTCCTTCAGCTACCGGAGAATCAGGCCGTTGAGGAGATCGGACGCCTCGGCATGGAACGAGTGCTCCGTTATATCGATGAAGATTTGCAGGAACTGGGCATCACGTTTGATGTCTGGTTCAGCGAGCAGAAGGAGATACACGACTCCGGCGATCTTACTAAGGTACTGGATATTTTCAGGCAGGGGAATTATGTGGAGGAAAAGGAGGGAGCGCTATGGCTGGTCTCCACCGAGCTTGGAGAGGATAAAGATAACGTGCTCATTCGCTCCGATGGTATGCCCACCTATTTTGCTGCCGACATCGCTTACCATTACAACAAGTTCAAGGTCCGCAACTTCGACAGGGTAATCGATATCTGGGGTGCCGACCACCAGGGCCATGTTTCCCGCATGAAGGCTGCGATGGAAGCGTTGGGGATCGAGCGGGATCGGCTGGAGATCATCATCTCACAAATGGTCAGTCTGAAGCGCGGCAGTGAATTGGTCAAGGTCTCCAAGCGAACCGGCGATATCATTACATTACGTGAAGTCATGGATGAAGTAGGAACCGATGTTTGCCGTTTTAACTTTCTCTCGCGGTCCGCAAACAGCCAGATGGATTTCGACCTGGAGCTGGCCAAGAAGCAATCGATGGACAACCCGGTGTATTATGTCCAGTACGGCCACGCCCGGATCGCCGGCATCATGCTACTGGCCAAAGAAAAAGGCATCGATTATTCTCAAGGCGATGTTTCGCTGCTTGGCGAAGAAGCGGAGATCGCATTGATAAAGAAGCTGCTGCTTTTCCCTGAGATTGTTGAGACAATTGCACTTACCCTGGAACCCCAGCATCTGCCTTATTATGCTCAGGACCTGGCCACGGCTTTCCACAACTTCTATGAGAAGTGCCGGGTGGTGAGCGAAGATGAATCGCTAACAGCCGCTCGCCTCAAGCTCGTTGAGGCCGCTCGCATCATAATGGCAAAAACCCTGCACCTCATGGGCATGAGTGCCCCCGACCGCATGTAGCTGCCCTTTCGTTGCCTCCGTCGCCCTGACGAACTAGTTGAAAACGCAATCAGGGAAAGATTGCGAGTTGTTCCAAGCCCATCGTCTCCGGCAAACCCAGCATCAAGTTCATGTTCTGCACGGCCTGTCCGGCTCCGCCTTTGACCAGATTATCGATGCAGCTGATCACCATCAACCGGTTGGTCCGCGGATCGACGGCGGGATAAACAAGGCAATGGTTGCTCCCGAGGGTGTGTTTGGTCTGTGGAGGATTATCTACCACGCGCACGAAGGGTTCGTTCTGGTAGAATTCACGGTAAATATTTCGGACCCTCTCGGCGCTGATATCTTTCTGAAGCCTGGCGTAGCAGGAGCTGAGCATACCGCGGGTCATGGGGATGAGATGCGGCAGGAAGGTCAACAACACTTCGTTATCCCCGCCGAGTTTCTCCAATTCCTGTTTGATCTCCGGCATATGCCTGTGACCGGCCAGCGCATAGGCGGCGACGCTCTCATTCGCCTCGGCGAAGTGGGTAGTTGACGTGAGTGTTCTTCCGGCACCGGAGAGCCCCGATTTGCTGTCGATGATGATATCCGGTTCGATCAATCCGGCACGGAGCGCCGGGGCCAGAGCCAGGATTGCGCTGGTGGGATAACACCCCGGGTTAGCGATCAGCCGCGCCCTGGCTATTTCCGAACGGTTGAGTTCCGGGAGTCCGTATACCGCTTCATCCAGTAGTTCCGGCACTGGATGAGTGATCTTGTACCATTCCTCGTAAGTTTGCACTTTATTCAGGCGAAAATCGGCACTGATATCTACCACCTTGATTTCTTGTTCCAGGGCGCGTGCCACCGCTTCGGCACTGGCCGCATGCGGCAGGGCGGAGAAGGCCAGGGTGACATCACCAAGTTCAGCGGTGATATGAAGATCTGCGTCCGCCATGTGAGGGAAAACAGCACTCAATTTCTCTCCGGCCGCGCTTCGGCCGGTGACCGATACTAGGTTCACCCCCGGATGCTGATGCAACAGCCTCGCCAGGTCAATCCCGATATACCCGGTTACATTTATGATGCCGACTTTTACTGGTTCCATAGCGTTCCCCCTGATTTATTGAATAACGAATTTCAAACAAGGAATTTCGAACTACGAAGTGATTTTGCTACGTTCATTTGCTGTTCTTATACTCACCATAGAAATGGATATCAATTCGTCATTTTCTATGCTTTGGTGTTTTAGTATCGATCGATCTCGCGAAGGCGGTCGTCACTGATCCCGAAGTAGTGGGCAATCTCATGCTGGACGGTCCGCTGAATCCTCTCAATGATTCTATCATCTGAACGGCAATGCAATTCGATTGGCCTTTGAAAAATGGTAATCCGGTCCGGCAGCACCATCTGATACCCTCTGCTTCGTTTCGTCAGCGGGACGCCTTCGTAAAGTCCTAATAAATCCTGACGCCGCTTCATTCCGACTTCGTCCAATTGCTCCCGGGTAGGCCATTCGGCTACCATTATAGAGATATTCCTGAGGCTCTCCTTGAATTTATCGGGCAGACCCTCAACTGCCTCGGACACCAGCTCTTCAAATCTCTCTCGTTCCATTGGTATCAATTCTCAGGAAATCGCGATGGGCAGCCCTTATTAAGGACGCACTCGGCACACTTAGGCTTGTGGGCTTTACAGACCTGCCGGCCATGCTCGACCATATTCATATGCAACTGGTAGACATCCACCGCCGGGACCATATCCCCCAGGATTTCATGGGCTTTTTCCACTGAAAGGCCGTTTTCGATCAGGCCCAGACGTTTCGCTACGCGAAATACATGGGTATCCACCGGGAAAACCGGTTTTCCCAGCGAGAATAAAAGAACACAACTTACCGTTTTGGGTCCTACTCCGGGGAATTTTTTCAGCCATGTTCCAGCCTCTGTGATTGGAAGCATTTCCAGGAAGGAAAGGTCCAGATTACCGCGTTCCTGGAGGATTAGCTGTAGTATCTGTTTGATTCGAGCAGCTTTAATGCGGGAGAGCCCCCCGGACTGAATAGCACGCTCGATGTCTTCGACATTTGCATTAGCTACCTGATTCCAGTTACCGAATGTGCCAACTAATCCGTTAAAGGCGCGGCTTGAATTGGTATCCGAGGTGTTCTGGGAAAGTATCACAGCGATCAGTTCGGAGATCGGATCATGGTGCGGTTGCCAGGTTCGTACCCCGTATACCCCGGCCAGCAACCGGTTGATCTCCCGGATATCCATTAATCGTTCAGCCCTTTTAGGTGACACGTGTCATTGAGGGAATTCAGTAGCAGTTTACCCTCTCTCAAGCCGATGGTATTGATGGCGTTCACATCCTGGCCGATCTGCCAGAAATGGGAGTTATCCAGTCCGAGGACAGTGCAGACAAAAACACGGCAAACCACCACGTGCGAAACAAGCACGACCTCTTCGCCGTCATGCCGCGTGAGCACCATATCGATGACTCCTTCGATGCGGTCCCGAACATCCTGTAGACCTTCGCCCCGGGGGAATCGAGCCAGGTGAGGGGTTCGCATCCACTGATCATACAATTTGCCGTTGCTTTCCAGCGCTTCCTGAGTGGAAAGTCCCTGCCAATCACCGTAACTGATATCGATAAGCCCTTCGAGCGGTTGAACCTCAAGCCCAAGCTTTCGGGCAATCGGCTGAGCGGTCATCATTGTTCGTTGCAGGGGGCTGGAATATACTGCCGTTGCATTGCACCCGGCCAGTTTGTTGGCAGCGGCCTCGGCCTGGCGGATGCCGAAATCGTCCAGCGGCAGATCGGCCCGGCCTCGAAACCGTTCCTCTTTATTCCAGGCTGTCCGACCATGCCGGACCAGTATGATCGGGATGGATAAGCCTTTCATTGAATAGCTCTCTTACCTTAAGGGCTTTGCCGGATTTGCGTAACCGGATGCGAGAAAAGACTCAAATTTAGCCGTAATTGCGTTTATGAAGCTTTTCCATACCGGTATCATATGCTTGGATAACCTGCTCGGCCTCATCGATTGCCTTCTCTGACAGCCCGTATTCATCCCATTGCTCCGGTTCTTTGAGTGAGGATTTAAACCGACGGTACCCGGCAATCGTATCTTTCATGATTACCCCTATATCATTGCCGCCCAGTAGAATACATACGTCAATACGATCGGACCGCTCGTCCGTATGGATGATCTGCACCAGGCTGGTGCTCACATTAGGAATATACTTACTATTCCAGGCTTCGAACTCTTCTGTTACCATCTCATCCGGGAACTTACCGGCAATGCTTTTGGGAATTCGCAGCAAGAGATAAGATGCCAGAACACTTTTGAAATCGATATCAGCCAGGGGATACGCGGCCGCGCTTTCAAGCACGTTAGCCAGCGTTCCGAATATTTCCATGCTCCTGCCAATAGCGACACAGGGAACGAATGCCTGAATCTTTGCGCCGCGGCTTAACCGGCACATTCGAATGACACCGGATTGATACAGGTTCAGTTGAAGCAACCAGAGCAGATAACTGGCAACCTCGCCTGCCTTAAATTCTTTTCCAGATCGGCCGACGCCTCTGATATGCCTCAATTTATCATAGTTTAACACCAGGACCATATCCGCGTTGGTTGTTCCTCCCCAGGCAAGCAATTTTGACAGGCCGTAAAAAGCGTTCATATGAGCATGTTCGGCTTCGTTCCCAGAAGGTGTGATGGTCATTGCCAACGTGGAAGCTTCCGGGTTGCACAGCTTGGTTAAGTTGATAACCGCCGGCTCGATACCGCTACCCGTTCCTCCTCCGGTCGCTGCACAGGCAAATATCACCTGGCCGGGATCGTCAACACGTATTCCGCTCATGTGAAGATAGGATTCCAGTTGCTCATCTCGAAGCACAGCCTTTTCTCCTAGTCCACAATAGAGGCTCCCGCCGATGGATGTGTCGCCGATGGTATGATAATAGAACCTGACCCCTTTGGCGGTTATGTCGCCGGTTGTTTCCGAACTTGCACGCGCCATTGTGTCGACGTTGAGAAAGGAAATTCCCTGCATGGTTTCGCCAAAGTAATTACAGAGGTCTGTCACAATCTGGGTGCCGGTAGTACCCACACCGATGAAACTGCCTCGAATATGCGGTACCACAAATCCCGCTTTTTGTGCCATCCGCTCGAGCAGTGCTTCCAGGTCCGTTTCCCAATCGATAATCGGCAGCCCGCAAGTTGCACATTCCGGGGCTTCGGGTGCGTTTTCGTGCCCGTTCGGACAGAGGCTGATTGGCTGAATTTCACCTTCCATCAAGCGGATCCTACCCTTTTCATTGTGGTATCATTGATGTACTCTTCCAGGGCCCGCCCCGTAGCTCGTACCTGATTCGAATCACCCGTCTCCAATCCGGCTGCAAACAGGCTGATGGGTTCCTCCAAACTCATAGAGAATTCTTCCTGGAGAACGCGGGCAATGATGCGAAGCTGAACCATGTCTTTTCCGATAGTTTCCACGTCTCCAGCTCGATGGCAGAGAACGATCTCCGAATACGTCAGGGCAAACATCAGAAAATACGGGACGTGCCGCCACTGTGGAAAACTCTCGTATTGAATTGCCAGGTATTCTTCCTCCATTCGGGAAACTTCCATCCCTTTAACTGAATCGCTCAACAGTCGGATGAAGGTGAGTGTGTCTTTATACATCTCGTCTGCCGAACGGCTTTCGAGCGCAGGCATAAACGAATCGATCGCAAGGGATAAATCCAGCACCGTCTTACCGCCAATATTTCGTATCATTCGCCAGGATGCATCGATAGTTCTCCAATCTTCCCCCGGCAAGCTCACAATGATTTCGTTCAATTCCCGTACAATCGCCCATATCTCCCCAACGGTTTTCCACACCAGTTCCCGCTCCTGCTCGACCCGCAGGGATTCTTCCTGGCGGGCTCGTTCCTCTTTCTGCCGCTGTAATCGCTCGGCTCTTTCCATCTGTGCTTGTCTGCTTTCCTCACCCAGTTCCTTAAGCGCCCGTCCCAATGCCGCTGCAATTACTCCCAGATCCCCCTGTTTTTTGAAAACGATGATCTCTTCAATGGAATTATCATCCTGATCGAACCAATTAATGACCATCCGTTGTTCGGTATCGATCTCGGTAGATGCGATAAGTACCATAGGGATTCTCAATCCGATATCCTTTTTCGTTCCGAAGAAAAAGCTGGTCTTCTTATTCTGAATACAAACCTCACCCCTGGAGATAGTCATCTCCCCCCATTCGCGATTCTGCCATTCCACCCCGGCCACACTTCCCAGAATTCGCTCTCCAAACAGGTTATCCAGAAATGAAGTAAGCGACATACTTAATATCCTGTACAGGGCATCAATTATTCCTCGCGATAGCTTAACACACCGGTTCGTGAATCGAACGTAATATCCCGGTAGTGTTTAAGCGCATATAACTGAAGATAGCGCATGGCATAATTCTCTTTTACCGGCAGTTCGTCTACTCGGGCAAATCGCTGCAGGCGCATTTTCTCATCCAGCAGGTACTCTATATTGGGATAATTGATAACGAACTCTCGTACCGCCATATGATGGCGGATAATTGATGCTTCTTCCTCTATGGTCTGAATGGCGATCTTAATAGCATCCATGCTGGCATCCAGCGTAGTACGACCCAGTCTCGGGTTTCTGCTTTCCGCCAGTTCCCTTGCGTCCGGAGGGATAAACTCACTCTTGCCCCAGCTATACCCGGAAGGCACCATGGAATCGATCTCATCTTCAAGCGCATTTATTTTGTCATAAAGCTGTCCGATAACGATATTCGTCCATTCAAAAAGCTCTCGGGTCGCCTTCACTACCTGCAGACGGGCAATCAGCTTTCTCCCCGGTTGAGCCGGAAAACGCAGTTTCTCCAGTTTCACAAACTCAGCATTGAAACTGCTGACCAGTTTTGGATCATTGGTCGCCTCGATCGCAGGCACAAGTGAGGTGCGTATGATTTCCTGAAGCCCTTTTATGGTCTTATCCAGCTCACTGGCAAGATCGGAGGTAGCACTGTTTACCAGGTGCTCCGCGGTTTTCATGGAACTTAATGCTGCTTCAATTGCCTCTGGGTAGCTCCCTGAACCAAACAGATTCTGGGCAACATCCATACTGACATCGACAAATTCCTTGTCGACTTCCGCCTTTACCATCTGGCTGATTTCAATACCCGATGAAATAACTACATTTGATATCTCATGGAATTTTTCGTTAAGCGCTTGTTGTTCCTCCAGTGCAGCCTCGTCATCCTGAAAATGCCGTTTCGGGAAATGGGCCATGGCATCTTTATCGAAGGAAAACCCGAACTGGATGGCCTGACTGGTCAGATCCCGGTAATTATGACGGCTATCGTCGATATAAACCAGCAACTTTGCGCTCACCTGTTGAAGGGCATCGTTGAGTTCGTGCTGAATCTTAGCCAGCATCTTCAGTTTTTCGTTCATAGTTTCGGTGTCCATGGCTTCAATATTGGCCGAAATAAACGCCATCTCCTGTTGGCACCGGTCGGATATCGACCGCTCGGCAAACAGATCAATTGTCGGGCACATGCTCTTCGTGGTCCTGATTTGCTTCTGCAGCATGGCTTTGGTCTCTTCGATCTCATCCATTTGATTTTCCAACCGATAGCGCAGATCCAGAAGCCTTTCATGCCGTGTCAGCCAGTGGTCGATTGCTGAACCCGCATTTCCAATTACGACGGTTGCGACCAGGAATCCAAAAATGGAAAGCGGGCCGAGATCGACGCTGTAAATAAAAGGACCTTTCAATGCCATAATCGGAATAAGAAACGCAAGGTTCGCTGCCAGCAGTGCAAAGGTGGGTGCAAGCCAGTTAATGTATCGATACTCTTCTATTCTCTGGCGGAACCATTCAATTAAAGACAGCGCGAAAAAGGCGACAAATATCGCGCCGATCAGGCTGAAAAGCAGGATGAACCCAAGCAGCCGACCGCTTCCCTCAATCGGCCAGTAGATTCCGATATTCTCAAATATGAACTCATTGGCGTTGATGCTGTCCTTCAGATGGTTGAATATCTGGTTAAGCTCTACTACCGAAGCAGGCGATTTTGAAGCAAAATCCACTTCGCCGAACAGCGGTGCAATTCCACTCGATGGATCCACGATATGATCTGCGGGAACAACAAACGGCAGATAGAAAGCCAGGAAAACCAGAATCGCTTCCGCTACGCCCACCTTGATCCCTCGCGTTCGGAACAGGGCAACCCCGATAACCAGAGGGATGGATAGAAAATAGGCGGGGGTGAACATCAGCATGGCTGCTATCGTGCCGCTGGCCACCCCAAGCGCAGTACCTGGTGCTCCAATACAGGTCATGGAGACGATAAAAAGCGTTCCGCCCACGATCCCCAGTATCAAGGGCGGGAATTCACCCTGATAGATATACCCCGGCATAGCCAATGCGAACAAAAGGAGGACGGCGGTAGACCGCATTTTGAAGGCCATTGCCGCAATGACAATGCTGAATATTACCGCTAACTCATACGGGAAATAGGGAAGCGTTGTAAAAACGAGCAGGCCGGCTATCAGGATAAATAAAGGCTCGAGGATTCGCAGTATGATTTTGCGGAGGCGGGCACTCTGTTCCTGAAGTTCAATTGGATCTTGCATGATTACATCTCTGAACGGCTGTCCAGATTAGAAAGAAACGAATGTATTATTGTGGTAATGCCTATGTCTGGCTTTTCCGGGAATCTTTTTCTCCCTCACCCTCTGCGCTATTGAACAGCTTGAGCGACAGGGCAAGTTGGGTGGGATCATCATCCTCAACTATGATCCCCTGCTCCAGTAAGAAAGAGTGAGCCAGATTCCTTTCTCCCAGAGAGGAAGCCTCATAAAGGTGTTTCATGTCCAGGTAGGAGTACAAATGCTGAGGCCTGGCATTGGCGGCAACCAGCAGAAAGCGAATTGTCCAGGGATCATCCGAGGTTACCTGGCGGATATACACACTCCTGGCAACATCCTTTTCAACGTATCCGGAAAGGGCCGATGTGAGTTCCTGTTCCAGATCCTTGTTCCATATTCCGGGGGGCGCTACCACCGTGAACCACAGAAACTCGGTCCGATAGTTACGCGTAAGTCCGAGTGTATCCGGCGATTTAAAAAGACCCATGACGCTTACCAGATACTTGTTCAGATGTTCTCTATCGATGATCTCATGTAAGATACTTTCGCGGCTCAATGCGGCCTCTTCACCCTTCAGAATACGCTGCATGATCTGCAGTTGCTCCGTTTCCGTCAGTTCGGCGGTGCGGTCATAAAATCCCCTGTCACGAGACAGGGTATTCAACATATCATAGTATCTGTCGGTCATGCCGACGATTTCCGGAACAAGCTTGCGATAATCAGAGTTTACTTCGAATTTCTTTTCAATATTGGTGTATTCTTTGATCTTCTCGCGTATAGCGCCGGATTCCAGCCGGTAATCATCTGTATCTTCGTCAATACGCCTGATTCGTTGCTGGATATCTTTAAGATTCGACTGTAGCAGCTTTTTCCGACCGGGCGGTGTTATGATCGGCTTGAGCCTGGCCAGTTGCTCTTCAATTCGATTAGCCTCGTTCCGGGCTGAAATGCGCTGTTCGTCGATTTGATCGGAGTATTCATTGGTGGACTTTTCCTCTTCAATAAGCACCCTTTTGATTCTCCGGCAATTGCTGAGGTATTCATCCATATTCTTAAGTTCGGTACTTAATGGACTGAACATCGAAGACAGAAGCGAATAAAGCACCACCAGTTCCATGTTGGTTACCCGCCTGATGATGGCCATGTCTTTTTGTTGATCTTCCGATTCGTCAGATGCCTCAAGTAATCGATGGAGTTTCTCTGCCAGCTTCCGTGCTTCGAGGTACGCTCGTAAACTGATCAGATAGTAATGGAGAAGATCGGAAAGCTCGATTACATCTCGCACGATCTGGTTTTGCCTCGGCGTCAACTGCGCAGTGGCCAGGTCGTCCGGGAGACCGCTCATATCCTCTTTCACCATCGACTCAAGCTCAAGATGGCGCGAAGGCAGATCCTGGATCAGTTCATGGAATTGTGTCAGTATCTTGTGAATCCGGGCCTCGATAGTTCCTTCCACAGCATCCAGCCCGATTGCCCGGACGGAATAGTAGAGCTCGTTCATCAACCGCTTGACCGGTTCATGAATGCCTTTGAGATACACCACGAAATCGGTATCGACTGCCCGGTCCTCGTAGATCAGGTTGGCTATACTCTCCTCAAATTTCTCAACATCATATTTCCCGCGTCGGGTAAGCCATCTGCGGTAGACTTTCACCAATTCATCCCGGCAACCGTTTAACAGGCGGCAAACCCCCTGTGTTTCGGTTACGCCTGCCCCACCGAAGATTTCTTTCTTTTCCGTCATCAATGCGCGCATTTTATCAAGACGGTCCAGGTAAACCTTGACGGACTCAATGTGATCCTGTACAGGGTAGGAAATCTTGATGGTGGAAACGGTATGAACCCATTTACCTTCTGAATCGATGTTTGTTCCTATGCTGGAAAGGAGGTCAGCCGGATCGAAGTTCAGGCACTTGATCAGTATGTCACCAATCGCATCATCCAGTATCTGGTGTGCATATAACAGCCCTTTGCCCTGTCCAAAAGCCGGGCCAAGCGGCATAACAAAAAAAGCATTATACGGATCCTCATAGGAGGTCCCGAATTTTTCTTTGATCAAATCGTTACTGGTTCGGTTAATTAATACGCTGTGTTCCAAAAGCGAGGAATAAGCCGATGCACCTTTTGCAGGCGGGTCATCTCCCGGGCAGGGGGAAACAGTCAGCCCGATAATCGGTGTACCGCTACCCACATGCTTTCGTAAATGCCGGGCGAAATCCGGTGCCATGCCGCTGCCCGAACCGCCTCCCATCCCGTACACGACGAATATGATTGGCTGAAGGGTTGAAGAAATGACATGTTCTCGAAAACTGTCGATAACATCGCTGGCAAGGCGAAGCAGGTAATAGTTCAGTCCGTATATTCCCTTGGCTAAGGCCCGCTTTCGACCGACGCCACCGGCAAGTGGTGGAATTTCGACTGCCGATGAGAGCCAGGGTTTGAAGTCGGGTGGTGTCGGGATGCCTTCCTTCTTAAGATGTTCCGGGTACTGGCCGATAAAATCGAACATCGATTCCGGGGTAGGAAACTTTACCGATTTTGCATTGAGAACGATCCTTTCTTTGGGGATGTTTCTGTCTTTGAGGTCCAAAAGCAGGTCGTTGTAACTCTTGGTCAGACGATCGATCTGGGCATTGGCAACATCCAGAGCCAGGCAGGAAATTCTGATTCCCTCGATATGCAGGAGCGGCATAATGAGATCACGGTTCTCCATGATCGAAGCAATTACATCACAGCCCGTACCCCCAATCCCGACAAACTGGGGAGCAAAGTTCCTTTTTACCGTCTCGGGCATACTTCTCACCTCCTGCCCATTTCTCTAAGGCTGTCCCGAATCTGCGTTACATCGTTTATGAGGCTCTTTTCACCCAGTTTATGCAATCTCGATTCAACGAGGTCCAGCTTATCCGCCTGGTCTACAACGCGCTGTTTTACGAATCCTATCGTGCTTCGACTTCTAAGTGTGACGACTATGGCTACAACCGCTATCACTGCGATGACGGCAAGGACGATATAGAGGACCGTAGACGAATCATCCGATGTTCCCCACCCTGATCTTGGAATGGTATCGAGTATTGCGATGGCCTGATCCGTATAACCGGCATCTGCCAGCTTCTCGATTTCCTTTTTCAGATCCGGATTCTCATTCAGCGCCTGGCTCCAGTTTTTGATCTTATCGTTGTAACGCAGAATGGAATCATCGATAACATCCGCATTCAGTTTCTCCAGAACGTCTCCTGATTCCAGTGAAAAACTTAACATGCATAATGTACCCGGCCAGTGCAAAGTAATAGTCCCGGAAGTCGGATGTTGCAGAATATTGGTTGTTGCGTCCTCAGGTACATAACCGGTTAATACGAATGTGGGCGTGCCCGCCGCAGCATTGAACGAAATCGTATTCTGGCCGGGTTTCCAGCTTTGCAGGTTAACACCCTCGTAATCCCTTGTCTTTAACTCCCAGAAACGGTCTGTACTTCTTTCCAAGTCTGTCTCGAGGACCAGATTCCCCCCTATTCCGGCGGCAATATCCAGTGTAAATTCAACTTTATAATCCACCCCGGAGATCAGGAAATTATCCGGTTTGGGAGATATCTTGTATTCGGATATCTGTGCGGGAACGACCTGCGCCTGTGCTGGAGGTACGACGTAAACGAGTAAAACAGCAGCCAGCAATATGGCAACGAACAAACAGACGCAAGTCGAAATTACTGCATATTTGAATTGCATAGGGGAACTCCTTACTATCAAGTTTGTTAGTATTTTACCATTGGCACAAAGGATTGTAAAACGATCCCCTATCGGTTCACAACGACCTGTAAAATAATAACGAAAACCGGCCTCTGGTTAATTTGAATGACGAGTTTACAAGCCGGAAAGTTCCTTCGACATTCGTAGAGGATACATTCCGATGCACGTTTTTCCCTGATAAACAAGCTGGTTTCCACATATAAGAAAGCCCCTTCGGCCAAACACCCAAGGGCCTTCCTTACAAAACAGTGCAGGGGAGAATCATTTGGAAGTTAATCGATTCTTATTTCCGGGACGTTCGGAGTGGGAGTGTACCCTCGATACGGACGGTCGCTGTAACCTGCCGGTGGCATGTCTTGATCCTCCCAGGGAGACCGGCCTTCCATTTGCCACACAGCCTCGGACAGAGTCTGCTGATATTTACGCATCAGCGCCGCGTCTTCCGAGATCTGGCTGTCCCCGGTAAGACTGGCTACTTCATTGAGTTGTTGCTCCAGGTCAACCGCAATACGCCAGGCTTCTTCATATTTTTCACTATCAAACAACTGATCAATTTCCTTCATTGCTTCGGCGGTCCGTTGAATGGTGACATTGCGATATATCTCCAGGTCCCAGGCCGGATTGTACCGGCTCATGTTCGATACCATCTCCGCACCAATTGTTTGCCTGGTGGAAACTGTGCGCTGGGCGAACTCATCGAAATACTGAAGTTCGACGGTTGCTAACGGCCTGTAACCGGTTGAGCCCGCTCCTGACTGTAACTCTGCCAGAACAACAGCGCTATCCTTTCCCCAGGATCAGGCCGCTCAGCTGGATGCC
>CAZDMY010000030.1:0-13355 GCA_964506405.1 uncultured Dehalococcoidia bacterium
CCGTTCTGCGAGATCAGGCGGTGATGCCCGGAGTGGGGAAACGACGGTTCATCTCGACCACTTCGTCGTGCACCTGCTTGTAAACACTCTTGTCGCCGAGGTTTGCCAGCACTTTGGCAATCAACTGCCCGACGCGACGGGTCTCTTCAGCACCGAATCCGCGCGTTGTCGTGGCAGCTGTCCCCAGCCGAATGCCGCTTGTGACACTGGCCGGTTTGGGATCGAATGGTATAGCATTTTTATTTACGGTAATGGCCACCTCACTCAGCGCCGATTCCGCCTCCTTGCCGGTTATCCCGGTCGAGGTAAGATCGACCACCAGCAAGTGCTTATCGGTTCCACCAGTCACAACTGTAAGTCCCTGGTCGATTAGTTCTCCAGCGAGCGTCCGCGCGTTGTCGAGAACGGCGTGCTGGTATTGCACAAAATCCGGATGGTTCGCTTCCTGGAAGGCTACGGCCTTAGCTGCTACAATATGCATCAAAGGCCCGCCCTGCAACCCGGGAAATACGCATTTATCGACTTTGGCTGCATATTCCCCTGTACACAGCACCAGCCCGCCTCTGGGTCCGCGTAAAGTCTTGTGAGTGGTTGAAGTGACAATATCGGCATGAGGTATCGGGGAAGGGTACACTCTGGCAGCGATCAAGCCGGCTACATGAGCCATATCCACACATAATTTGGCCCCAACCCTGTCAGCGATCTGACGAAAGCGCTCGTAATCCAAGATCCTTGGATAGGAACTGGACCCTACTACAATCACCCTGGGGTTGTTTTCGATGGCAATTCGCTCGACTTCCTGATAATCAACCCATCCTGTCTGACGATCGACGCCATAGAAAACCGGTTTATAAAGCTTACTGGAGAAACTGACCGGGCTACCGTGAGTGAGATGCCCGCCATGGGCCAGGTCCATACCCAAGAACGTATCCCCATAATCCATAAGTGACATATAGGCAGCCATGTTGGCAGTGGACCCGCTATTAACCTGCACGTTGGCATGATCGGCGCCGAAAAGCGCCTTCACCCGGTCGATGGCAACCATCTCAGCACGGTCGGCTTGTTCACAACCGCCATAGTAACGCCTGCCGGGATAGCCTTCGGCATACTTATTGGTCAGCACACAACCCTGTGCCTCAAGAACAGCCCTGCTGATGTAGTTTTCCGAAGCAATCAGGTTGATATTGTTACATTGCCGTACTTCTTCGTCTTTGATAATTCGGGCGATTTCGGGATCAGTATTACTCAATGCCATAGAATCTCCTTAACCAGCACACAGCTAACGATTACTATACCCGTCGCCCGTTTTAACTGTCAACAACGTCGGGGTGAACATGAGGATCAACAGAACGGCTACTGGCGAACCAGATATTGATTGATCCGTGAGCGCATTTTGGAGGCGGCCAGGCGCGCCGCTGTGGGGTAATCCTTGCCGCTTGAAGCGTAGATAATCTGACGGGAGACAGCGATAACTGCCCCATTTTTATTATCCGTAACGCCGTAGCGAACCGCAGCAGCCAGGCTCCCCTTTTGTGGCCCAATGCCCGGAATGAGGAGCGGCATATCAGGGCAAATCTCCCGTATCCGCTTAAGCGGCGCAGGTTGCGTGGCCCCAACCACCAGTCCAATGTTCTCATTGATATTCCATTCCGATGCTTTCATCGCCACGAATTCATATAACTGAAGTTTCCTGGCGGTGCCGGCCGGATGGCACGCCAGTTTCTGAAAATCTGATGCACTTGGATTTGAAGTATGGCAAAGCAGAAAAACCCCTTTATCGGAATAGTCTACGAATGGTTGCACGGAATCAAATCCCAGATACGGATTGACAGTAGCAGCATCGCATCCCATGATTTCAAAGACGGCATACGCATAGCGACGGGCCGTATTGCCAATATCCCCTCGTTTGGCATCGCCAATCACCGGAATGTCCGCCGGTATATGTTTGAGCGTCTCCTCCAGCCTGACCAGACCATCCGATCCCAGGGCTTCATAGAAGGCAAAATTGGGCTTGTAAGCGCAGACCAGGTCCCTGGTGGCCTGGATAATCTGCCTGCCCCATTCAACAATATCGACCTCGGGCATGAGGACAGGATCGGGATCGATACCGACGCAAAGGAGACTTTTGTTCCTTTTGGAAGCTGCCAGCAGTTTTTCAGCGAAATTCATTTCTACGAATACTTGGATTAAACCATAAATCCGGGCTTATGCCAACCGATCGATCGCCGTGTCAATCCGCCTGAGGCACGTTTCCTTACCCAGAACCGCCATGGTCTCGAAAAGGCCGGGGGAAGCCGTACGACCGGTACAAGCCACTCTTAACGGACTGAACACCTGACCCGCTTTGAGGCCCATCTCTTCGGCAAGCATACGCAATGACGCTTCAAGTGATTCATGATTCCACTCAAGCGCGGCAAGCTTTTCTCTCGACTCCCTGAAAACCTCAAGAGTCGCTTCAACATCCATTTTTTTGGGAATCAGAAGTGACGGCTCGTACTGCAATTCATCCGGCAGGAAGAAGAAATCCGCATAGGAAGCGGCTTCATTCAGCGTATTGATCCGCTCCTGAATCAACGGAATGATCTGCCTGAGGTAATCTTCTGAAATGGGGCGCGGTACGGATACCGGTAATTGCTGTTCCAGCACCGGTTTAAGATATGCAAGCAAATCGTCCGTACTCATCTGCCGGATATACACACCATTCATCCAGTGAAGTTTCTGGTGATCGAATACCGCAGCTGTACTGCCAACCCTTTCGATGGAAAAATCACGAATCAGTTCATCCCGGGTAAACAACTCGGTCTTATCGTCCAGCGACCACCCAAGTAGCGCCATGAAGTTCATCATCGCCTCCGGCAGGTAACCATGCTGCTGAAAATCGGTTATCGCCGTTGCCCCGTGACGCTTGGAGAGTTTGGATTTATCCGGCCCCAGGATCATCGGTAAATGGGCGAAAATCGGTGGGTGCCAGCCGAAAGCCTCGTACAGCAACACATGCCTTGGGGTGCTCGACAGCCACTCGTCGGCCCGCATGACATGGGTTATTTCCATGAAATGATCGTCCACAATGTTGGCCAGGTGATAAGTAGGGTAGCCATCCGATTTAAGCAGAACGAGGTCATCAAGTTCACGGTTTTCGAAAGTGATATCACCACGAATCAGATCGCCAAACGTAGTCCGGCCTTCCAGTGGAACTTTGAATCGAATTACCGGAACGATCCCTTGAGATTCGAATTCAGCCTGTTCATCGAAAGACAGATCCCGGCAATGCCGGTCATAAGAGCGTACCGATTCCTTCCGCTCGGCCATTTCCCGGCGCATCTGCCCCAGCCGTTCTGAGGAACAATAACACTTGTAGGCATGGCCGCTTTTCAGTAACTGCTGTGCATACCTATTGTAAAGCTCCAGACGTTGCGATTGAAAATAAGGGCCATAGTCGCCACCAACTTCAGGGCCTTCATCCCAGTCCAGTCCCAGCCATCTGAGGCTTGAAAGGATACTTTCGAGAGCCCCTTCCACTATGCGATTCTGATCGGTATCCTCGATCCGCACGATGAATGCGCCGCCGTGATGGCGGGCAAACAGCCAGTTGAACAGGGCCGTGCGGATGTTCCCCACGTGGGGATACCCGGTGGGACTGGGCGCATATCTAACTCTAACGGTCATATTTCTCCTATCATAATCACCACGAAGGACACGAAGTGCGCGAAGAATTTCATCAAATTCCAATTCATTCTCTTCGTGCACTTTGTGGTTTTGAACTTACCGGGGTAATTGTATCACAATGGTCCGGGCGAATTTATCGGGAACGGCCTGTTTTCTCACATCAACGGCGACCCACAAAAAGGGGATCAACAACAGCACTACACATACAATATACCCAATGTACCGAAGCAGCGCTTGTTCAACATTAACCAATGAACCATCAACCGATACCACTTTGATTCCCATCGCCATCTTGCCGGGCGTCTGCCCCTTCCAGACCCAGAATCCCACAAAATAGGCGCCGGCGATAAGGAGGAGCAACAATCCCCCGGTTCCCACAAACCAGATGCCTGCGACGTCGGGCTCATTGGAAAAGCTGTTGACCCACCAGTACCAGGGCATGATCGCGCCGAAGGCAATGACAGGGGCGAAGCCGGCTTGAATCATGGCCACAAGAAGCGCGTCGATCAACCAGGCAGCAAACCGGGGCCAGAAACCGGCATAATCCATCGTGGTCCTTATTCTAGCATCGATACGAGAAAGCGTCCAGATGAACGGTCTGGTAACAAGTATTAATCAGGCGCGTTCACATTACGCTAAGCACAGTAAGAACGCGGGATATTTCAATCAACTTCCGCACATCTCTATCAGGTCGCCCTGATCTCTTCCCGCATGAAGCGGATATAAGAGGCGGCAAAACAGATGGAGGTCAGCGCAATCAGGCTTACGATATGAGGCCAGATAAGGATCAGACTTTGCCGGACGGAAACAGACCCGGGGATCATTTCCCCTTTGAGATAGCTGAGCAACTGACGAAGCTCATCTAAAGAGTGTTTTTCGGGCGTCAGGATTGTATCGGAGGATTCTTCGAAAAGATGCACCGGTGAAATCAGGTTGATCTGCCGATTGAGTTCGTTATGATCCAGAACCGCCTGCTCGCTTGAATACCGATCTACGGGATACACCTGATCAGCGACAACTCCGGCTATCATGGACATGAAGCTCATGAAAAATATCCAGATTGCGATACTGACCAGCACCGAAACCATGGCCTGCCTGAATAATACGGAACACAATATTCCCAATCCCAGCCAGAAACCAACGTAGAGCAGACATAGAAGGAAAAATATCAAAATTCGCATAATCTCACCGACATCCGGGGTGACCCCCAGGGTGAAAAGCCCCATCCCACAAGAGATCAGGATAATTCCCGCCAGTATCACCCCGACTGCCGTAAGGCCAGCCAGGAATTTGGCATTTATCACGGAATCACGGTAAACAGGCTGAGAGAGCATTCTGCTAAGCGTCCCCCGCGTTCGCTCTCCGTTGATGACATCGAATCCAAAGATAATCCCGAGAAACGGCCCCAGCAGGGCGATGAACCAGATGAATGTCGGCAGCCCTTCGCCGCTGGTGCTGAAGATTAACACGAAAATATCGTCTGTCGTCTCGGCATTACCCAGTATCGTCTCGCTGGCCGTGTAGGTGGTGGAAACGGAAGCCAGCAGGATAACAATCATGAAAACAATAAAACGCCAGCTTCCAAAGTGATCGGCCAGTTCCTTCCAGAAGATCGGTTTCATGCGATTCCCTCGCTGAAAGATTTCATGTAGATATCCTCGAGATCCACCTGTTGTGTTCGGTCTGTCAGTTGTTTTCCCAGATCATCGATCGTCCCTTGAGCGATCATCTTCCCCCGGGAAATTATGCCAACACGATCGGACACCTTCTGTACATGATGCAGCAAATGGGAGCAAAGCAATACCGTAATCCGTCGATCTGCAGCCATACCTTTGATAAGTTCCAGTATCTGGCTTACTCCGGCGGGATCGATCCCGGTGGTGGGCTCATCCAGTATTACCAGGCGCGGGTCCTTAACCAGTACGTCGGCAATCCCCAGCCGCTGTTTCATCCCCTTGGAGAATGTCCCGACTCTTACATCCGCCACATGATTAAGCCCGACGGTATCGAGTACTTCATCGATCTTTGGTTTGGCTTCTTTATCCGCTATCCCGTTCAAACGAGTGATATACATCAAGTTTTCCACCGGGCTCATATCTTCGTAGAATCCAACATTCTCCGGGAGGTAACCGGTCATTCGTTTGACCTCCATCGGATGGATATTCGTCACATACCCGCCGATCCGAGCTTCCCCGGAAGTTGGTTCGGCAAGCCCCAGAAGCATCAGGATTGTCGTCGTCTTCCCGGCACCATTGGGGCCCAAGAAACCGAATACCTCGCCTTCGTCGATGCGAAGATTGATATGATCGACGACAACATTCGGGCCGTAGGCCTTGGTAAGATCGATTGTTTCGACTAACGGGTTGGGCACGCTTACCTTCTCCTCAGTTTATAGAAAACCCCCAGCAATGCAAAGACGACCACGATAACGATAACGATGCCGATCCAGCCCCAGGCACTGGAAGTGTTCACCTTTACCCGATACTCAACGGTATCCGATGTATTGTAGGCATCGGCTTCGATTTCGAGCAAGTAATCACCGGCAATAGCGTTGCCGGAGGGTTCCACCGCCACATCGATCTTCTGCGATTGGTTCCTTTCCAGGCTTTCGATGGTGTTCGGTGTAAAAGTCACGTTCCACTCAGAAGGTGTCCGATAGCTGTGAAAGGAGATGTTCGTCAATGTGGATGAACCCTTATTTTCCACGACAATTGTGATATGCTTCGTTTTTCCAGCCGTAGCGGAGAAATTCAACCTGGGATCCTCATCCGGAGGACGGATATCGATCTCGTACGTACCGATGATTTTAGCCGTCAGCAAGATACTGTCGCTCTTGCTGGCATCCGACATGGCACCGAAGTACAGGCTATATTCGCCCGGCGCCATGGGGATAATCGGCTCCAGAGTGACCTGTAGTTGCTTGCTCTGACCGGCTTTGACCAGAATGTTCTTTATCCGGTCACCACCGTACCCTTCGGTAACCGAGGTTCCCCATCCTGTAGAAGGCAAAGCCGGTGTTCCGCTCTCGGGTTGCTCGATGAAGAAATCGAACCAGCGATCCTCCGTTCCCTCGTTCTTCAACTGGACCCCGAATTTGAAGGATTGGCTGGATTCCTTCTCCAAAATAGTTGAATCCGCAGAAAGTGTTACTTCGCCGGATACCACCTCGTCGGAAGCTATTAAACCAACCGTCAGATCAAGCGAGTCATAAACCGGTCCGTCGGGCCCGGCGGCCGATAATTGAAACAGGTAATCACCCAGATCAGCATCGTCAGGCGGTATGACCTTGAACGTGAGTTCCTGCTGATGATCAGGGTCATCTCCTGAAGATGCGGGCAGATAAAGCCCCCGAACAATCTTCTTTGGATATCCGCTTTCAAAATAGGTCTTCCATCCTTCCGGACCGGAAGCAGAAAGCTGCACCTCTCTGGCGCTCGCGCCAGTGTTCGTAAGCCGGATTGATATCTCAACTTCCTGGGCATCAACGGGAACCGCCACATTTGTATAAACGGCCTCCAGGGTGACGCCCTGCTGAGCCATGGCCGATGATGTCCCCGGGATAATAACACAAGCGAGCATCATCAAGATGTTCAGGCTAACACATATCGCTCTGCGCATAACTTACCAACCTCCTTGATCCGATTCACCTGTCTTCAGATACGGATTATAGTCATTTAAAAAGCGCAATTCAAGGGGCAAAGGGAAATATGAAACTTCTCAGGCAAGTATCTCCCTGCTTGACAACCATACGGTGAGATTGTAATTTTAGTTGGAAGATAACGCAAGTAGATTTGATTTTCGGAGGATCTGGAATGACTGAATCGATCATCACCGAAGAGATGAAAAGCTGGCTGGGAAAAGAACTCAACCGGGTTGAATTCGATGTGGAAAAGGCCCTGCTGCGCCGCTATACCGAAGCGGTGGAGGACCCGAACCCGAGATGGAAAGAGGTGATGCCGCCACACATGTTCACGGCCATTTTCACTGAAGGCGGACTGGTGGAATATCCGTTCGAAACACCGCCGAAACTGCTGGATGGCGGCGGCGAGTGGGAGTTTTTCGCCGAAGCACGGCTGGGAGACACGCTGACCGGTATTCGAAGATTTGTGGAATATAAGGAAAAAGAAGGGAAACTGGGGCACATGCTGTTTGTCATCCGTGAGACGGAATGGACCAATCAGCGCAGCGAGCTGGTGGCACGCACCAGATCGACCTCAATTTTGTACTAATCCCAGAGTAAGCGACAGTGAAGTATGATTCCCGAAAACAATGTATGCGTTCGAACTTCGACTAAGCTCAGTACGAACGCGTTTAAGCCTCCGGTCATCCTGAGCTCGTCGAAGGATAAGACGGCTTAAGAAAGTTACTATGTGGGAGGAATTGAATGAGTGATCAATTGTATTTTGAAGATATCCGGGAGGAGCAGGAAATCCCGGTCCTGATGAAAAACCCCACCCCGATGCAACTGGTAAAATTCGCCGGTGCTTCCGAGGATTTCAACCCGATCCATTACGATAAAGACAAAGCTTTAGCTGACGGACTTCCGGGAACAATCGTCCATGGCCGGCTGAAAAACGCGTTTCTGATCCAGGTACTTACCGACTGGATTGGCGAGCAGGGATGGCTGAAAAAGATCGCCATCCAGCACCGCGGCATGGACCTGCCCTGGCATCCGATTGCCTGTAAAGGGACCGTGACCCGCAAATATACCGAGGGGGATGAACATCTGGTCGATTGCGAAGTCTGGGCTGAAAACGAGAAGGGCGAGAAAACAGCACCGGCTACGGCTACAGTGAGGCTGCCTTCACGGGGATAATAATACATGCCCATCAGGTTGTTTTAGATTTGATCGTGGTGTATAAACCGATAGGCAGCTTTACTTGCGGAGTCATCCAGATAGGCGCTTAATAATACATGCCTCTCCCTTGAGGGAGAGGTTAGGAGAGGGTGGCAATCAATTGCGTAGACAAGCCCCAATTCATAAGGATTTCTCTCGTCAACTCCGAAAAGAACAGACAGAAGCGGAGAAGATTCTCTGGATGCATTTGCGAGCCAAACGATTCAACGGTCTCAAATTTCGCAGACAACATCCAATCGGCCCATATATTGTCGATTTTGTGTGCATCGAAAAGCAACTAGTCATTGAAGTTGACGGTGGTCAACATAATTATGATGATATCTCCATATTGGACCTCGAACGAACAGAATGGCTGAACGAGCAGGGTTACAAGTTAATCAGGTTCTGGAATAATGAAGTGCTTACAAATACTGACAGTGTGCTTGAATCGATATGGGAGGCCTGCAATGAGACTTCACCCTCCCTCTAACTCCCTCCCTCAAGGGCGGGAGAAAAAATTTACCCAACTTAAGACAACAACCAGTTGTTTCAATTGCCTCTCCCTTGAGGTCGGAAATCCGCCTTCGGAGGAGAGATGTCAGAGCCTGCCTCGGACTCGATCCGGGGAGAGGGTGAAATTTATATGAATATGTCAGAACCTAAATCTCCAACCGATTTCATTCGAAACATCATCAACGAGGACCTCAAGCACAACAAGAACGAGGGCCGCGTTCATACCCGTTTCCCCCCGGAGCCAAACGGATACCTCCATATCGGCCACGCCAAATCGATCTGCCTCAACTTCGGCATCGCCGAACAGTACGGCGGACTGTGCAACCTGCGCTTTGACGATACCAATCCCATCAAGGAAGAGGAAGAGTATATTCAATCGATCATTGAAGATGTCCGCTGGCTCGGATTCGACTGGCAGGACCGGCTGTATTATGCTTCGGACTACTTCGACCGGATGCATCAATATGCCGTTCAGTTGATCGAGGCAGGCAAGGCATACGTAGACGATCAGAGCGCTGATGAGGTTCGCAAATCCCGCGGTACCCTGACGGAACCCGGTAAGGAAAGCCCGTTTCGAAATCGTTCCGTCGAGGAGAACCTGGATCTGTTTCAACGAATGGGATCCGGGGAGTTTCCGGACGGTTCACACGTGCTTCGCGCCAGAATCGACATGGCCTCTCCGAACCTGAATATGCGCGATCCGGTGATGTACCGCATCTTACACGCATCCCATCCCCATACCGGGGATAAATGGTGCATCTACCCGATGTACGACTGGGCCCACGGACTGGAGGATTCCATCGAAGGGATCACCCATTCCATCTGCACACTGGAATTCGAGGACCATCGGCCGCTGTACGACTGGTTTCTCGATCAACTGGGAGCCCATCACCCGCAGCAGATCGAATTCGCCAGGCTGAATCTCACTCACACGATTATGAGCAAGCGAAAGCTCCTGAAACTGGTCCGCGAGGGCTATGTTGGAAGCTGGGACGATCCACGGATGCCGACCATTTCCGGATTGCGCCGGCGGGGCTACACCCCGGAATCGATCCGAAATTTCTGCGAACGCATCGGTGTGGCCAAGACCGACAGCACCATCGATGTTGCTTTACTGGAATACTGCATCCGTGAGGATCTGAACCTGAGAGCCTCCAGGGTGATGGCGGTATTGAATCCGTTGAAAGTGATAATCATCAACTATCCTGAAAACCAGGTCGAGGAAATGGAGGCGGTTAATAACCCGGAAGATGAGAGTATGGGCACGCGAAAGGTGCCCTTCTCCCGAACCCTTTACATCGAACGGGATGATTTTCGCGAAGACCCGCCCCGGAAATTCTTCCGCCTGGCCCCGGGCCGCGAAGTACGGCTGCGGTATGGATACTTCATCACCTGCACGGATGTCATTAAGAATGAAAACGGCGAGGTTATCGAACTCCACTGCACCTACGATCCGGCCTCCCGTGGCGGCAATTCACCGGACGGGCGTAAGGTGAAGGGTACCATTCACTGGGTTTCGGCCCCCCATGCCATTGAAGCCGAGGTACGGCTCTACGACAGGTTGTTCACCAAAGCCGACCCCGAGGATACTTTTGATCCGGACGGTTTTGTTGCCAACTTAAATACCGAATCCCTGAAAGTAGTAGCGGGATATCTGGAGCCCAGCCTCGCTTCTGCCGAACCCGGGAGCCGGTACCAGTTCGAACGGCTGGGTTATTTCTGTGCCGATTTCCGGGATTATCAGCCCGTAAAACCGGTCTTCAACCGAACCGTCCCGCTCCGGGATTCCTGGGCAAAGATCGAACAGAAACAAGGATCAGGATAAAGAAACGAAAACCAATAACCGAGAACTAGAGAAATGGCCCAGATACTGAAAAGCAAAAACCTGGCGACCAAATTCCAGATACTGGTAGAGATTGCAGCTAACCAGCCAACCATCCACCAGAAAAGCATTGCTGCCAAACTGAAGGTAACCCCGCAGGCAATCTCGGATTATATGGCCAAGCTGGAACACGACGGCTGGGTGGTCTCTGACGGACGGTCCAAATACCGGGTTACTCAGGCAGGGATTAACTGGGTGCTTCAGATGCTGCGGGAGATAAGCGCCTATTCGGATTACGTACAGAAAGCAATCACTAACGTAACCGTCTGTGCTGCTATCGCCGATACCAACGTTTCTGCTGGCGATACCGTGGGGCTCGAAATGAAGGATGGCATTCTCGTGGCCACTCGCGCTATCAGGAGTGAGGCAACAGGTACAGCCATATCAGACGCAAAGCAGGGTGAGGACGTCGCTATTTCGGGTATCAGTGGCATTATCGATTTCGAAAAGGGAAAAGTCATTATTTTAACGGTTCCCGATATCCAGGGTGGCGGCTCTTCGAAGGTTGACCTGAAGAAATTGAAAAAGAAAACCGGATTGCACCAGGCGGTCGGTGCCATTGGAATTGAGGCCCTGGCGGCTATGCATCGTGCCGGCCTTGAACCGCGTTATACCTGCGGTGTGACCGAGGCCGCCATCGAGGCAACACATGTAGGGTTGACTTTTACCATCGTCTGTTCTCAGGATGCAGTTCCTGACCTCATCAGCCGATTGAAAGCGGAGAACCTCAGTTATCATATGGACGATTTGAGTCTTTGACTAATCGCTTTTTCTTTGCGTTGACAAGTCCCGCATACAATGGTAAAGTATTTTTGTTTATTAGCTAATTTACTTGTTTTTTTACGGCGACCCGATTGCTTTTCCAAATGAAGTGTATTTATGGACAGATACACGATCCCTTTAAATCTATCAGTGATCGTCACAATTCCCAGCGGCTGGCGCGAGACACCGGGCTTAATCAGTTTCAACTCGAACGCCATCCTGACTGTTGGCGTCACCAGGGCCGAACACTCGCTTTGTTTTCGCGATCTTCAAACCGGAACTGTTCTCCATATCAATTCCGATAGCACCTTCACGCTGCACGATTCATCTGGATATACCTCCGGAGCCGTTCATGCTCAGCAAATGCAGTTTGCAGGGTATGATATGAGCATCTGGCATCAGGACCAACGGCTTACTTTTACCTGCAACGCCAACCTGGCAACCGGCTTTTGCTTCGGCTGGCTGATCAATCGCAACTTTAGAAAATCCTGGCGTATCCTTGATCCCGGCATATCACATCACTAAGTTCCTTGCTAGATAGCGAGTTTCTTGACTTCCTCTTATTTCTGATGCATACTTATTGTGCATATTTTTAGCATCATATTGAGGTGCATCATGCGAACAACAATTGATATTCCCAAGGATTTGCTTGACAATCTGATGTCAATCTCCAAAACGCGTAAGAAGAAGGAGGCGGTCCGAATTGCCCTGGAAGAGTTCGTCCGGCGGAAAAAACTGGAGCAACTTCTCGATCTTCCGGGAAAGATCGATATTTCGGATGTAAGTCAGGATCTGGAAGCGACGGAAATCGATGAATTCAAAAGTATTGGTTGATACCTCTGTCTGGGTCCACTATCTTCGAGGCAAGAATCCTGAACTACTCACGTTGATGCGAAGGTTGATTGATACTCAGCGGGTTGTTCTCTGTGGTGCGGTACTTTCAGAATTGCTGGCCGGGATTAGAGCCGAGAAAGACCGAAATATTCTGAATCAGACACTCGATGCACTGGAGTACATAGAAGTTACCAGAGAAACCTGGATGCTGGCGGGGCAGATCGCGTCCAGTTTAAGGAATCGGGGAACCGTTATTCCCCTCACGGACCTGATATTCGCTGCCCTCGCACTTGAAAACGATATCGAGGTTCTGACAACAGATGCCCATTTCAAATACATCCCCAGGCTCAAACACTTCGATGAAGCATAGCTATGGACCTCTTCGATCTGAACAGGAACAAAAAGCTCTCCCGGGAAGCCCCTTTGGCAGCCCGCATGCGGCCGCGCAGCTTTTCCGAATTCGTCGGCCAGGAGCACATCGTGGGAGAGGGGCGGGTGCTGCGACGGGCAATCGAGGATGACCAGGTCCCATCCATCATCCTGTGGGGTCCGCCGGGTAGTGGAAAAACGACGCTGGCTTATGTGATCGCTTCCGTGACCAAATCGCATTTCAGTCCGGTCAGCGCGGTGAATGCCGGTGTGGCAGATTTGCGTAGAGTCGTTGAGGAAGCCCGGGAGCGCCGCGGTATGCAGGGGCAGCGGACGATTCTATTTATCGACGAAATACACCGGTTCAACAAAGCCCAGCAGGATGCCATCCTGCCCCATGTCGAGAACGGAACGATCACCTTAATCGGGGCCACCACTGAAAATCCCTCTTTTGAAGTGATTTCAGCCCTGCTTTCTCGGTGCCGCGTTTTT
>CAZDMY010000031.1:0-4351 GCA_964506405.1 uncultured Dehalococcoidia bacterium
CCTGCTTCATCAGGGCCGATTTGATGCTTCCGCCGGCCTGGCCGATCGCCTGTTTGAATTCATCCTTGTTAATTTGCATCGCATCCGGACCCAGGTCCTTTTCCTTGATAAAGCCCTCCACGCTGTCGAGCACATATATCGCACCCAGCTTCCGCTGGCATTGATAGGCCATTCGGGATCCGTCCTCAAAGGTAAAAAGCAGCCGGGTATGCTTCGGCTCCTTTGCTCCATCGCTCAGATGAGCCAGGGTGCCGGTCATCCCGAAGTGCAGGATCAGCCACCCGGCATCGAATTCGGCAAACAGGTATTTCCCGTGCCGACGCGTCGAACTGAAACGCCTGCCCTTAAGCTGTGAGGTTAGCTCACGGGGCGAAAATACCCCTTTGAGCATCTCCTTGCTCCGAAGGTCGACCTTGCTTACCGGACGGTTCAAAGAGGTCCGCTCAAAATAGCGCCGCAAAACTTCCACATCCGGTAATTCAGGCATATCCTCTCCTTCTTGCGGGATTCACGGCTGGGTCATCTCCTGCAGCCGCAGTGCATCCTGGGCTGCGTATCCGGCCTCGTCGTTATCGAAATAGCAATAGACCTGCCGTCCATCGGATGCCCAATTACGTATTTTGTCAGCCCAACCGGAAAGTGCCTCATCGTCATACGAACCCTCGTAGGCCCCGCCCGGGCCATGCAGCCTTAGATACACCGGGTCGCCGGTCACTGTCTGAGGCGACTGCTGACCGGCCAAATGATAGATACAGAAGCCTGCATTGTAGCGGGAGAGAACTTCTTCGATCTCGCTGTTAAACCAGCTTTGGTCCCGAAACTCGAAGACGTAGCTGTAACTGCCGGGCAATCCCTCGAGAAACCCCTTCAGGCGCTCGGCATTGGCCTTCCATTTGGGCGGCAACTGAAACAGGATCGGCCCCAGCCGCTCGCCGAGGGCGTCGATCCGGTTCAGGAAATTGCCCACGCTTTTTTCCGGGTCTTTGAGCTTTTTCATATGAGTAATATACCGGCTGGCCTTCACCGCGAAGGTAAATCCCTTCGGAACCGTATCCCGCCATTGAACCAGGGTCTTTTCAGCGGGAAGCTGATAAAAGGTGTTGTTGATCTCCGCCGTGTCGAACCGCTGTGCATAATACGAAAGAAACTCCCGGGAGGGCATATCCTGCGGATAGAATGGCCCTTTCCAGTGCGTATAGTGCCAGCCGGAAGTACCGATGCGTATGGTACCCGGGCTCATTTGTCAGCCTCCTCTCGATTGAGATTCAAACATAATCCTCCCTGAAAACTCGAATAAGTGGTAACCACGAATTCACCCTAAGGTGATAGTGCGCTACAACCTGCAACCGGCCAGATACCCTTCGCGCGTGGCCTCGGCGACCCGGCGGGGCTTTACACAATCGCCGATAAAATAGGTCTCGCCGACAATATCTTCGATGCCCGCGCCTAACGGCAGCAACCCCATCGCCAGGATCACCTGCTCACCCGGGACCTCGTTTATTTCCTTATTCCGGCCGATCACCTTAATCCCGCCGCTGGTGATTTCGATGATCTTCGATCCTGTCAGGATATTCACGTTCTTTTCCTGGAGTTGTGTAAGCAGCGCCCCTCGATTAATACTGGGCAGATCCGTGCCCACATCATCGAGCATCTCGATGAGTGTTACCTCTTTGCCCTTTTCAGCGAGGAATAATGCGACCTCACAACCCGTCGCACCGCCACCGGCCACGACACACCGGTTTGCAGGTTCTTTCAACCCTAGAAAAATATCCGAAGCTGTGGCTACATTCTGATTTTCCATTCCCGGAATATTTGGGGTAGTGAATATGGAACCGGACGCGATGACCAGTGCATCGGGCGCGGCTTTCCTGATCCATTCAGGGGTAGCCAGTCTATCGAGTTCGACGGTCACATTCAGGGCATCCAGTTCTTTTTCCAGCCATTCTTTATAATCTAAAAGATCCTTCTTAAATTCGGGCACCGTGGCTTCCCGCAAATGGCCGCCCAGCGTCTTCTCTTTCTCGACCAAGGTCACGTCATGACCTCTTAAAGCACAGATTCTGGCAGCTTCCATGCCTCCAGGCCCGCCACCCACAATGACTACCTTCTTTAAAAACAGAGGCGCCTTCAGTCCGTTTTGTTCAAATCCGACTTCAGCGTTGACGGTGCACCCGATTTCCAGTCCCTGGAACAGCCTGCCAATACACTGTTCGTTACAGCGGATGCAGGGGCGGATCCGCTCGCGTTTCCCTTCGTATAGCTTGTTGATCATTTCCGGGTCGGCCAGCAGACTCCTGCCGAATCCGGCGAAGTCGATTTGCTCCTGGGATATGGCTGTTTCGGCGAGTTCGGGTGTTAATGAACTGACGGAAATCACGGGAAGCGCAACCTGCTTTTTGATCTCCGCTGCATAATCCAGCAGGTGACCGTGGGGCAAATAGGCGGGCTCGATTCCGAACGGGCTGGTCACATGCGGATTGAGCAGGCATTCGTAAATCCCTGCGGAAACGCTGAACGCATCGATGCCCTGTTTTTCGATTGAACGTGTTATCTGCCTGCAATCATCCAGTTTAAGCCCGCATTCGACGAAATCGTCGGCGTTTATCCGGACGATGATCGGCATATCAGTCCCCACTTTCTGCCGGACGTTTTCGATCACCTCGGAAAGGAATGTCATGCGACCGGTCAGGTCACCGCCGTATTTATCGGTTCGTTTGTTGGTATTCGGCGAGAGAAACTGGCTGATGATGTATCCGTGTGCAGCATGAACTTCAATTGCATCAAATCCTGCGCTCTTTGCTCGCAACGCTGCATTTCCAAACGCTTGCACCAGTTCAACCACTTCTTCCGTAGTTAACTCCCGGGGCAGGCTCCCCTCAATGGGACAGGGAACCGCCGAAGGCGCTACCACCGGCATCCCGGTTGTTTCACTCGTCGTCTGCCGGCCTGAGTGATGCAACTGGATGGCGGCTTTGGCACCCCGTTCTTTGATCGTATCGGCAATCCTGTTCAGACCCGGAATGCACCGATCCGAATGGATCCCCAGTTGCTGAGCGAAACCCTTGCCGGCGGGATCGATGAAGCTGGCTTCAACAATGATCAATCCTACACCTCCCTGAGCGGCAGTGGCGTAGTGCGCAACTAACTGGTCGGTGACGTAACCTTCCGGCGTGGCGTAATTACGCACCATGGGCGGCATCACCGCCCGGTTCCTCGTCATCATTGTGCCGATCGATCCGGCACTGAGCAGATTCTGGAATGCTTTTACCATTTTTTCCTCCCTTTATTACTGAATTCAGTTGATACATCAAAATATCTCTGTTTCAAGGGTTCTGTACCAATATCATTTACCCTCACCGGTAGTCTTCTATCTTTACTAATTCGGCACTCCAGGGACAGTACTGGCCCACGGTATCGAGCCAGTAATCGAGGTCCGATTCCACGAACTCCGGCGTGCCGTCACAGACTTCTATGGTGAAATCGGCCATACTAATGCCTTCCGGGTCCAGGTGCCAGGACCAGGGTGCGTTGTGCAATCCGGCACCGGGGCCCGCCAGCAGGGGTCCGTTTGGAATGCTGGATGAGCTTTCACCTCGCTGCAGGGCGAACAACGAATCGATCGTATCCGGATTGGTGACGAACACCCGGAATAAAGAGCCCTGCACTTCAAATGTGGCTACGATACCACCTTCCAGTTCGGCGGCCAGATCGGGCGAAACTGTTTCGATCTCGTTCGTTTGCGCATCCACTGTCACGGTCAGTTCAAGAGGCTCAAATCCGTATTTCGAATGGTACCGCGCAATCCATTGTTTCGGTAATTCGTCGGTAAGCCGCCAGTCTGGGTACCGGCCCATCTGAGCCGCCTCTTCATAGGTATCTTCATCCGCTGATTGCCATTGGCCGGATTGATTGACAAAATACCCATCTTTCACGGCTCGGGCCACTGCGGTGCCGGTATGCGCTCGTTTCCACAGGCGCACCGAATTGAGTTCTTCGACCTTGGCTTCCACAACATCTCGATCTATGACATCCACACCGTCGGTCATTTCCAGACTCTGGGTGACCAGGATCGGTTCGGCGACCGGCAACCCGGTTTGATCGCCGGGATAGAAACGGGCCTCGATTTTGTAGGTTCCGTTTACAGCAGCCTGTGAGCTTTCCCATTTGACTGTTCTCTTGATCTTGTCGGTACCACCCAGTTCATCAATTCGTACCATCGGAGAAGAGGTGTGAAGACCAATTGCAGGCAGTTGTTCGATCGGCTCACCATAGGGCGGAGTCACCCGTATGTATATCGGGGGATCGCCGACGTTCCAGGTGGTGTATTCGATTTCATCGTTGGTGACATTCT
>CAZDMY010000031.1:4361-12080 GCA_964506405.1 uncultured Dehalococcoidia bacterium
GATCACAGCCAACCGGATCGGACATGAACGTCTCGGTAAGAAAGCTCTCAAATTTACTGGGGTATCCCAAATAACCCATCCTGATGGTGACATTCTTTACCGTGGCCCTTATCCCCAGAGTTTCTCCAGCCTCCAGCGCTTCGTCAGTCGTCCATAGCTCCATTACCAGTCTACTGTTCCAGGTCTGGCGATCGGCCAGGTGGTAGTCGCTGGTACATCCCAGCGTAAGTAATGTTCCAAACAACGACAGGACAAAGCCGGTAATAATTATGATTCGCATTTTCATTGCAGAACCTCCTTCATTTCTAAACTTTGTTTAAACTAAAAGGGCTTGTTTCGGAGACCATGTAATACCAGCCGCATGCCGAGTATGGCCGAAACTACGTATCCGACCACCCCGATTACCGGCATCTTTCCGACAAGGGGTGGAATGCCGGAAAGCACCACCACTGAGGATCCCAGAATCAAAGCGGCCAATACGATCGCCATGCTGAGTCTGTTGGAAGCGTGTTGCAGCACTTGCACCGCCGGGTCCACCCCCGTATGTTCTAATCCAACCTTAAACTGTCCACTGGTAAGCTGATGCACCAGAGTCCTGAAGGTATAAGGCAAATTCGATAACAGTTCTGCCGAGTCCTTCGCCGTCAGCAATACCTCTCTTAACTGTTGACCGGGCATGAAGCGCAACAACAGAACGCGCAATGTGTACGGTTTCACAAACTCCACAGTATCGAATTTGGGGTCCAGTTGGCGGGATGTGTTCTCCGCGGTGGCGACTGCCTTGATAAGCCATACCATGTTGGTAGGCAGGCGCAATCGGTGATCCACCAGCAACTGGCGCACCCTGGGCAACAGGCTCCCGAACGCCAGTTCATCGGATGGAAGGAACATATATTCTCTGGCGATCCGGGCGATATCGGTTTCCAGCCGTTGGGTATCGACCGACCCCGGCGCATCGGCGAGTATCAGCAGCTTTCGAACTGCTCGCTTTTCGTCCCCGGCAACGATGTGGTAGATGAATTCGGCAAGGCTCTCCCGCTGGTTCGAAGAGAGGTTTCCCATCATCCCGTAATCTAGATAGCAGATCACCTCTCCGGGAAGGACCATGATGTTCCCCGGATGAGGATCGGCATGGAAGAAACCATATTCCAGCGCCGACCTTAATGACATATCAGTGGAGCGAACGGCGATCAGGGGCAAGTCGTATCCGGCTTCCTCCAGATAGTCTATTTGAGATACCGGTATCCCGTTGATGAACTCCATCGTCAGTATTCGCTTAGTGCAGTATTCCCAATAGACCACGGGCACGTGAATCTGGCGTTCCTCGCGAAAGAGTGCAGCGAACTGCTGCATATTAGCGGCCTCTGTCTTAAAATTGAGCTCCTTCTCCAGATCGTCGGAGATCTCTTGAACGAGCCCTACCGGATTGATGATGCCCCGTTTCTCCAACTGAGATTCTCCCATGTGAGCCAGTCGTTCGATAATCCCCATGTCCGCCTCTATGGTCTTTTGTATGTCCGGGCGTTGAATTTTGACGGCCACATTCTTGCCATCATTCAATCTACCCCTGTGAACCTGGGAAAGAGACGCACTCGCCACCGGTTCTTTTTCAATCCACTCAAATATATCCTCGACGCTCGATTTCAACTCCTCTTCTATGACTTCTTTTGCCACCGGGAATGGCATCGGAGTTACCTCTGCCTGAAGCTTTTCGAGTTCTTTGATGAACTCTTGCGGGATAACATCCGGACGGGTGCTGAGGATCTGCCCCATCTTAATAAAGGTCGGCCCCAGCTCCTCCATAGCTGCGCGCATACGTTGCGGCGTCGTCTGGTGATGACTATCAGCCCCTTTGTTACCTGAAACGGGCCAGAATCGGGCACGTTCCTTTATGGAGAGGTGATCGCCGAACTGGCCAAAACCATGCCTGGCCAGTACCGCCATCACCTGCCTCAGCCGGTTTAATTGCCTGTATGTTTGTCGCGGATTTACTGCCAAAATCAACTTCCTTTTCGATCTGGCATCTCATGCAGCCCGTTTCTGCCACTGACATATTAATTAGACAGTTGGCTTTTACCATCATAGCTTTCGGTCCGGTATTCTGACATCGCCCATTTGCATAAAAGGCCCGTCTATTAGAGTTACTTATTATTCATACGCCGGTTGCACTATTTACCAACAAGAAGTAAGAAATTCATCACCGGCACATTTGAGTTACTTCTTCCGTTAATTAAAAATCATTCTGATGGGGGATGCCCTAGGGGCACTGAATCAGTAGAATCGATTGTGATTAGATGAAGAACAATACGGTGAAAAACTGATGTTCGAAATGATTAACGCAACGGAACTGGCAAAACAGGTTATTGCCGAAGCATTGCACAAAGCTGATATCGATCAACAAAAAGGGTTGCGTCTCATTCGGGGTGAAGGCCTCTTCCTTGAACTGGATGAAGCGGGTGAAGAAGATCGAGTAATCAGGCACAACCGCAAGGTGGTCCTCATCATCGGCCCGGATGTAGAGCATGAGCTCGGTCCCGGGATCATCGACATTCTAGAGACGACTTGCGGGAATGACCTGGTATTGCGCCGAAAAGCGGGCAGCCACGGCTCCCGGGTTTCAGGCGCAATATGCAGCATCGGCGAGAATTGACCTCAGGCAATCTAAATAGCGAGAGGATAAGTTGAATGTTCTCCCGAATTCTGGTCTGTCTGGACGGATCTGACCTGGCTGAGCAGGCATTGCCGTACGCTTCGGCCCAGGCTCAGAAATTCCGAAGTCAGGTGGTGCTTATGCAGGTGGTTCCGTTGATGGAATCGACCTTGTCCCCATCTACTCCACTGGCGCCACCTCAACCGGGATATTCAGGGCCTGCAAAGGAGAGGATCGGTTCGGGAATGAAGCTTGCTGAAAAGTATTTAAGCGGCATTGCCGAAAGTATGAAAGCGGAAGGAATGGATACCACTTTTCAGGTGATTGCCGATCCGGGGTCGGCGGAGGCCATCGTGGATTATGCTCACCGGAACCAAATCGACCTGATTGCCATGACCACACACGGTTACAGCGGACTGGGCCGGGCGGTTTTCGGTAGTGTCGCAGATTATATCATGCGGGAATCCGGCCTGCCGGTGCTGGTGAAGAAGGCGGTTTAGAATTCAGATCGGCTATTTAAAGGAATGTCATTGCGAGCGAAGCGTGGCAACGTCCCCCGGTTTAGATGTCATTGCGAGTCCGCCCAGGCGGACGTGGCAATCTCCGGTTGATCGGGGAGATCCCCACGGCGGCCTACCGGCCTCCTCGTGATGACACGTCAGTACAACTGTCATTCTGAACTTGATTCAGAATCCAGAGGGGATGATGGGGGAAGTATGCAGGATGAGGTTACCCTTCCCTCCTCCACCTGGATTCCGGATCGGAGTCCGGAATGACACGAAGAAGGGGCTGTCATTGCGAGCATGTGAAAAAGAAAAACTAAATGCACTGTCATTGCGAGCGGAGCGTGGCAATCTCCTGATGAACAGGGAGATCACCACGTCGGCTGTCGCCTCCTCGTGATGACACGTCAGTACAACTGTCATTCTGAACTGGATTTCGGATCGGAGTCCGGAATGACACCAAATAGGCAATGGTGATCTTGGGACTGGGGAATGACACACCACACGAATTTTGAGGCGAAAAAAGGGGGAGTACCAATCGTTTTTGCATGCATTGGGTGAAATGAAAGATGGATTTCAAACACAATCCCAAAACCGATTTCAGGGAAATCAGCCGGATGTCCGAAGACGAGGCGCAGAAGGAGATCCACGCGCTTCGTGAGGGCGTGGAGTATCACAATTACCTTTATTATATAAAGAACCAGCCGGAAATCTCCGACGCGCTCTATGATAAGCTCCTCAAGCGCCTCCAGGATCTGGAAGAGGCGTTTCCGCAATTCCAATCCGGGGCATCCCCCACCCGCAGGGTCGGGGCACCGCCGGTCAGCCAGCTTGAAAAGGTGCGCCACACCGCCCCGATGCTCAGCCTGAATGCCGAACTGGAAGCAGAGAAGATCCAGGAGTTCGACGATTTCATCCATAGAAACGTTCGCGATGGCGATATCGCTTATGTGCTCGAACCGAAATTTGACGGCGCTTCCATCGAGATCGTGTATGAAAACGGCGTATTGAAATACGGAGCCACCCGGGGCGACGGGCAAACCGGCGAGGATATCACCCATAACATCCGGACCGTACACAGCATCCCGCTCCATCTACCTGAAAAGGAGGACCATCCCGACTATCTGGCGCTTCGCGCCGAGATCTTCATGCCCAAGGATGGGTTCGATCAGCTTAACAAAGAACGTATCGAGCGGGGAGAGGAGCCGTTTGCCAATCCGCGCAATGCCGCTGCCGGGATGATCCGCCAGTACGATTCGCGTAACGTCGCCGGCCGTCCTCTGGATGTCCGCTTCTACGATTACCTCTCCAGCTCTGAGGAAATTCCCGAATCTCACTGGGAAGCCCTGCAGCAGTTTAAATCATGGGGACTGAAAACGGATTCTCATAACAAACAGGCAAGTAGTTTTGATGAGATTCAACAGATGTACGATAAACTGTCCGAGGAGCGGGAGGACCTGGCGTATGAGATCGACGGCCTGGTCATCAAGCTGGATAGCCGCCGTCAACGTGAGGCCCTCGGCACCCGGGAGCGCAGTCCGCGATGGGCCATTGCCTGGAAGTTCCCCCCCAAGGAAGAGGTCAGCCGTATTCGGGATATCGTCGTTCAGGTAGGCAGGACCGGTATGCTCACGCCGGTGGCGCTCCTGGACCCGGTGGATGTGGGTGGGGTGACGGTCAGCCGGGCCACCCTACACAACGAGGATGAGGTCCACCGGAAGGACGTCCGCGTCGGGGATTCGGTCCGCATCGCCCGGGCAGGAGATGTCATCCCGGAAGTGGTGGGACGAGCCGATCAAGACCATAAGGAACGATCGGCTGAATTCGCCATGCCGGGCAAGTGCCCGGTCTGCGGCACAAAAACGGTTCGCGAAGGGGCCTATTACCTTTGCCCCGCCGGGCTCGCCTGCCCGGCTCAACTGGCCGGGCATATCATCCATTATGCCTCCCGGGATGCGCTCGATATCGAAGGCTTGAGTGAGAAGACCGCCAGCCGGCTGGTGGAGCTGGGTCTGGTTGAGGACGTTGCCGATCTGTATCACCTGAGGGCCGACGACCTGAAACAGATTGAAGGGTTTGCCGAAAAATCGGCCCGGCAGCTTTACGAGGCGATTCAGGCATCTAAAAAAGTCCGGCTGGATCGCTTCCTCTACGCGCTGGGAATACGTCATGTCGGATTGCATACCGCCAGAGTGCTGGCGGAAAAATACTCGGATTTGGAACGTATCCGGAAAGCGGATGTAGCTGAACTTGAGCAAATCCCGGATATCGGCAGGATCGTGGCGGCCAGCATCCGCAAATTCTTCGACGACAAGCGAAATCAGAAAGTGCTGGAACGTCTTCTGGATGCGGGGATAGAGCCCGAGCCGGTGGCTTCGGCGGGTCACAAGCCGCTCGATGAGAAGACTTTCGTCTTCACCGGTAAATTGGAGAACTACACCCGGAGCGAGGCCCAGGAACTGGTGGAATCGCTGGGCGGGCATTCCGCCTCCAGTGTGAGCGCCAATACCGATTACGTTGTTGCCGGCCAGGATCCGGGAAGTAAGCTGGATGAAGCAAAGAAGCACGACGTTCAGATTCTGGATGAAGATTCCTTCAAAGAAATGATATCCAAGGTGCGCATCTATTAAACGGGCAATTAAATTAGAGCCATAGTTACCTTTTATGTCGTTCCCGCGAAAGCAGGAATCCAGGTTGGGTGGCAGGGGATAGATTCCGGCTCGGGGGCCGGAATGACATATCACATACAGTTGCCTGAGTAATAACAGCACGATCGGTTAGGGGTGAGCTTTGAAAACTAAAGTTGCATATACAAGATGGTTCGATCAACTGAACTCGGATGATGTGAGTGTAGTGGGTGGGAAAAATGCCTCGCTGGGCGAGATGATCGGTGCCCTGAAAAACAAGGGGATTCGGGTGCCGGATGGCTTCGCCACTACGGCCGATGCCTACCGGTCGTTTGTGGAAAGCAATGACCTGGCGGATAAGATCCAAAACGAACTTCAGGAACTTGAAGCCGGTAACCAGCCGCTCAGTCGGGCCGGCTCGAAAATCCGGAAGCTCTTTCTCAAAAGCAAGTTTCCCGAAGATCTGGAGAACGACATCCGGGAGGCTTATCGTGCGCTTGGCGAGAAGTACGAAACGGAGGAGGTCAACGTAGCCGTTCGCAGCAGCGCTACTGCCGAGGATCTGCCTTCGGCCAGCTTCGCCGGCCAGCAGGAAACATTCCTGAACATCAATGGGGAAGATGATCTGCTGGATGCCTGCCGCCGCTGCTATGCTTCACTCTTCACCGACCGGGCTATCAGCTACCGGCAGAACCAGGGATTCGACCACATGAAGGTGGCCCTTTCAGTTGGGGTGCAGAAAATGGTTCGATCCGATAAAGCCTCGGCGGGGGTGATGTTCACCATCGACCAGGAAACGGGGTTCCCGAATGTGGTGACCATCAATGCCTCCTGGGGGCTCGGTGAGAGTGTGGTCGGGGGTACGGTCACGCCCGACGAATATGTGGTGTTCAAACCGCTCCTGAGCGAAACTCGATTTGCTCCGATCATCGGCCGGAGCATCGGGGCGAAGGAAACCAGGATTGTCTATGCCGATGGCAAAGGGCGGCAAACGACGAAGACCATCAATAACTCCCCCAGAAAGCAGCGGGCCCGGGTGCTCACCGATGAAGAAATCCTGTACCTGGCGCGCCAGGCGGTTGAAATCGAAAACCACTACGGCCAGCCGATGGATATCGAATGGGCCAAGGATGGCCGGACCGAGGAGTTGTTCGTCGTGCAGGCCCGCCCGGAAACGGTGCAATCCCAGGAAATGGGTACCGCCCTGCGAGATTATCAACTGAAGAGTGAAGCAACCCCGATCGTCACCGGACTCAGCATCGGCCAGGCGATCGTGACGGGAAAAGTTTCACTGATCGAAAGCGCGGAGGATATCGACCGGTTTGAAAAAGGCAATATACTGGTCACCAGCGCCACCGACCCGGACTGGGTGCCTATCATGAAAAAGGCAGCCGGCATTGTGACCGATTACGGGGGCCGGACTTCCCATGCAGCCATTGTCAGCCGCGAATTGAGCATCCCGGCGGTGATCGGCACTGGAAACGCCACCGAAGAATTGAGCAACGGTCAGGAAGTGACACTTTCCTGCGGTGAAGGCGAACAGGGGAACGTGTACGACGGAATTCTGGAATACGAGGAATCGGAGATAAACCTTGAAAAGCTCCCCGATACCCGCACGCAGGTGATGATGAATGTTGCCAGTCCGGCCGCCTCTTTCCGCTGGTGGCAGCTCCCGTGTGAAGGCATCGGACTCGCCCGGATGGAATTCATTGTGAATAATGTGATCAAGATCCATCCGATGGCCCTGGTTCGATTTCCGGATCTGGAAGATAAGGACGCGGTCAAACAGATTAAGGGCCTTACGAAAGGTTACTCGGACAAGACCGAGTACTTTGTCGATCACCTGGCCCAGGGCATCGCCCGGATTGCTGCTCCGCAGTATCCCAACGAGGTGATCGTGCGGATGAGCGACTTCAAGACCAACGAATACGCCAAGCTG
>CAZDMY010000031.1:12090-13262 GCA_964506405.1 uncultured Dehalococcoidia bacterium
ATCGGAGGGGCGGAGTTCGAACCGCACGAGGAAAATCCGATGCTGGGCTTTCGTGGCGCTTCGCGGTATTACAGCGATCGATATCGGGAAGGGTTTGCACTGGAGTGCCGCGCCATCAAACGGGCCCGCGACGAACTCGGTTTAAGAAACATCATCATCATGATCCCGTTCTGCCGGACCCCTCAGGAAGCGGACCGGGTGATCGAGGTGTTGAACGGGAACGGGCTTAAGCGTGGTGAGGACGGACTTCAAATCTACGTCATGTGCGAGATTCCTTCGAACGTGGTCCTGACGGAGGAATTTGCCGACCGGTTCGATGGCTTCTCCATCGGGTCCAACGATCTCACCCAACTGGTGCTGGGCGTCGACCGGGATTCTACGGAACTGGCGGAACTGTTCGACGAAAGACACCCGGCGATCAAGCGGACAATCAGCGATCTGATTCAGCGCGCACATGAGAAGAAATCCAAGGTCGGCATTTGCGGCCAGGCCCCGAGCGACTACCCGGAGTTTGCCGAGTTCCTGGTGCGCGAAGGGATTGATTCCATTTCGCTGAACCCGGAGAGCGTGATCGGGGTTAAACAGCGTGTGATGGAGGTGGAGAAGGAGTAACGTCATCGCGGGTATTTAAAAATGTCATTCTGAACTTGATTCAGAATCCAGAGGGGATGATGGGGGAAGTATGCAGGATGAGGTTACCCTTCCCTCCTCCACCTGGATTCCGGATCGGGGTCCGGAATGACACGAAAAAGGGGCTGTCATTACGAGTGTTTCAAACTGTCATTGCGAGTCCGCCGCGGCGGACGTGGCAATCTCCGGTTGAACAGGGAGATCATACGCCACGGCGCATCTAGCGACCACGTCGGCTGTTGCCTCCTCGTGATGACACATCAGTACAACTGTCATTCTGAACTTGATTTAAGAATCCAGAGGGGTCGGGGATGGCGGCAAGTCCTCTCGCCCCTCAGGGGAGAGAGTTAGAGTGAGGGGGAAAAGCCGGATGGGGCTGCCCTCACCGCACCACCTGGATTCACGCCTAGGTCTCAAGATGCGCCTGGGCGTGCGCATCTGCGACCGGATCGGGGTCCGGAATGACACGGAGAAGGGGCTGTCATTGCGAGTGTTTCAAACTGTCATTGCGAGTCCGCCGCGGCGGACGTGGCAATCTCCGG
>CAZDMY010000032.1:0-7494 GCA_964506405.1 uncultured Dehalococcoidia bacterium
TATCCAGCAATGGGATTTCCACAACTGGGGTTTTCATACTTTCACTCCAGCTATCATCGGAAGTTATCCTGAGCCATTCCTGCATGGCTATGAAGGGAAAGTCCGCCATACTCTGGTAGTTTATGAGAAAGGATTCAGCCGGGAAGCCGAATCCGTTGCTGCTGAACTCATCGAGGCAGGAGTCGGGACAGTATCTATTCTCAAAATCGAACAACTGGCATCGAATGACAAAAGCTCCGCGAACCTGATACTGGTAGGCACGATGAACCTGGAACTGATATCGGAACTGAACAAAATCGGAAAGCGAATGGGGTTCTTCACCCGGTTCGATGAAGACGGCCTCGTTATACTGGATGATCAGGGAAAAACCTCTCGCCGGTTTCTAACGGGCACAGGATTGATCCAGGCGACTCAGAATCCCTGGAACAGGAAGGGAATCGGGGCATGTGAGAATGTGGTCTGGATGGTGTCCGGAACCGACGAATCCGGGGTTAAGCTCGCTGCCGATACGATCCTGAACCAGCCTGAAGAACTGGAATACTCATTCGCAGCGGTGGTGACACAGGAAGAAATCATGCCCGTGCCGACGGTTGAATAAATCCCCTTAGTGGCCCTTACAAAAGAGTGAAAACGGAATTCGATATGCTGACATTCAGGTATACTGACAAAAACACCATTATTCACCGACTGAATCCGTTCTGCAAGCTGGCGTGGACGGTCGCGGTACTGGTATTCGCCCTGATCTTCGATGATCCGGTCTACGTTTCAATACTCTTCATTTCCACTCTCCCTTTGATCCACGCAGCCGGTATCATCAGGGAATGGCTCTCACTGATGAAAATGACGCTCTTTCTTTGCCTGGCAATCATTGTGATCAATGGCATCGTGAGCAACGAGGGCACCCACATCCTGGCCGAGGCCCCGTTTCGAATCCCTGAGGTCGGCACTCCGAGGATCACCCTGGAGGCCCTGATTTATGGCTTGATCATGTGCATCAAGCTGCTGGCAATCCTGACCGCATTTACAATGATAACCTTCACCATCCACCCGGATGATCTGATGCTTTCCATGATTAGGATGAGGTTGCCTTACAAGTCGGTTCTGGTGACCTCGCTGACCACCCGGTTTGTTCCCACATTTCTTGATGACATTCAGCGAATCACTGATGTACAACGCTCCAGGGGAGTGGAACTCGACAAGGGCTGCCTCGTGAACAGGATCAGGAACCGCATAGCGATCCTGATCCCGCTCCTTTCCAACTCGCTGGACCGCGCCATCCAGGTGGCAGAGGCGATGGAATCCAAAGCTTTCGGATCCGGTAACAAGCGATCGTATTACAGAATAATCACGTTCAGCGCGACCGACAGGTGCATACTTTTGCTTATCCTGCTTACTACTGTTTTCGGCGTTTTTCTTCGCATTTGGGGCCTGGGGCAATATGACTGCTACCCCTCACTTTCATCAATCCAGACAAAAGGCGAAGCTGTCTGTTATCCGGCCTTGCTGGCGATCGGGTTGCTGGCGATGATACCGATGGCGCAGGTAAAACGGAGGATAGATATTGATTGAGATTGAAAACCTCAGTTTTACGTATGCCGGGAATGAAACTACGGCGCTGGAGCACGTGGACCTCAGAATCGATGACGGCGAATTCGTGTTGCTTACCGGCCCTTCAGGAGGCGGCAAATCCAGCCTGGCACGCTGTCTGAACGGATTGATCCCGCATTTTCACGGCGGGCATATCAGTGGCCGCATCGTGGTTCAGGGGCTCGATCCCATCAGAGAATCGACGAGGGAAATGGCTTCCAGAGTCGGCATTGTCTTTCAGGATCCGGAAAACCAGTTGATCGCCATGGATGCGGAACGCGAGATCGCCTTTCCGATGGAAAACCTCGGCTACAGACGAGATCTCATTTCCCGCAGAGTTGAGGAATCTCTGGATACATTAGGCATCGCACACCTGCGTTACCGGCCCATCCACGAGCTTTCCGGCGGGGAGAAACAGAAAGTGGCCATCGCCTCGGTCCTGGCGCTTCATCCCGAGGTATTGATACTGGACGAACCCACCTCAGAGCTTGATCCCAAGAGCGCCGAAGATGTCCTGGCCGTCATTCAACGGCTCAATGATGAACTGGGAATTACCATTATCCTGATCGAGCACCGGCTGGACCGGGTGATACATCTTATCGATCGACTCATTGTCATCGATGAAGGTGGTATTGTTGCCGATGGCAAACCAAGGGAGATACTTGCCGGTCCAGAGATATCCGGCATCGGGATCGGTATCCCCCCGATCGTCAGGCTTGTTCAGGAGCTGATTGTCAAAGGCGTACCCATTCAGGGAATACCACTTACCGTCAAAGAAGCGCGGCTCATGCTGGATCCTCTCGTCAAGCAGGCGGGGGCATGGGCCGCCTCCGGCGTTTCACACCGTAACAGGGAAAAACCCCTTATAGGAGTTCACAAACTCTGGCACGCCTACTCGCCGGAAATTGTAGCACTTAAGGATATCAGTTTTAGTGTTGAGGAAGGTGATTTTGTGGCGATAATGGGCCGGAATGCATCCGGTAAAACGACTCTGGCCAGGCATTTGAACGGATTGCTTAAACCAACCAGGGGGCATGTTCAGATCAACGGCATCGGCACCGGGAAAAGCACGGTGGCTCAGTTGGCCCGGCATGTTGGGATTGCCTTTCAAAATCCGAATGACCACCTCTTTGCGGACACAGTCGAGATGGAAATCCTTTTTACCTTGAAGAGCCTTGGGTTTGAGAGGAAAACCGCCCAGGTAAGGCTGGAGGAAGTCCTGGAGCGCTTTCACCTGCAAACTTACCGAAATCAGTATCCTAGAGCATTGAGCGGGGGGGAACGTCAGCGTGTAGCCCTGGCTTCGGTGATCGCCGCTGAACCGAAGGTCCTGGTTATGGATGAGCCCACCCGCGGGATGGAATATAGATTGAAAGCCGAACTGATGGAATTCTTAAATAATTATCGGGCGAAGGGGAACATTGTTATCCTCGTCAGTCATGACGTGGAGACAGTAGCCGAGCATGCCGACCGTGTGATTCTGCTAAGCGAGGGTAAAGTGGTTGTGGATAGCCCCACTCGGGAGGCGCTTACCAACGCGCTGCTTTTTTCCCCGCAGATAAACCGGCTGGCCCAGTTCTTCCGTAAATACCATCTTCCATCAGATATTCTGACAGTGGATGAGATGCTGGAAGCGATCATATGAAACTGCCGAGAGCATCTAGAGCCCCGTCTTTCCCCCTTTACAAAACGTGGATGCACGTGGTATTCCCTCTTAGAAAAAGCTATTTGATACTGACGATCATTCTCGTGCTGGCCACGCTGGCCATTATCGCCCCAATTTATCCGAATTCACCACTTGATATATTGACCAACTGGGGGCTGCTGGCAACCATGCTGGTCGTTCTCGCAGTGATCGGCTTTTTCTTTGAATTTGAATCCAGTGCAATCGGATCCAAGGAGATCGCCCTGGTGGCCATGCTCGGAACAATCGCGGCGGTGTTACGCGTGCCGTTCGCCGCCTTTCCGGGGGTTCAGCCGTGCACTTATCTGGTTATCTGCACCGGATATGTGTTTGGCCCGCTGGCCGGATTCATGGTAGGGGCCATCGCTGCACTGGTCTCCAACTTCTTTCTGGGCCAGGGGCCGTGGACGCCTTATCAGATGCTGGCCTGGGGACTGGCAGGGGTGAGTGCCGGCTACCTGCGTTGGGCCCGGCCGCATGTCGTCTGGCTGGTTGCCTTTGGTATCATATGGGGATACCTCTACGGGTGGATCACCAACACGTGGTTCTGGGCAGCGTTCATCTATCCGCTGACTTTCAAGACCTTCTGGATAACCCAGATCAACGCCGTATGGTTCGATACCTTCCATGCCCTCGGGAACGCCTTGTTCCTGGGAATATTCGGCCTGAAAACGATAGCGATACTGGAAAGATTCAGAAAACGGTTCTTCTGGCATTATTGCAACGAAACCTGACAACCGACTAATCCCGATATGGGATGGGTCGAAAGTTACAACGGCTTCTTTTTCCAGGGCTCAGCGTCTTCTCTTTTTAAGTTATTAAAACAAGTGTTACCTAATAGAAATAAAGACGGGCTTGTATTTTTTATACGTGGCAGTGTATAATGAAATTATATATCAGGCATGGGTAATCAACCTTCAATGGGTCTGATTGCAGATGCACGGGTAATATTTGAAACGAGGAGAGAATCGAAATGCCCAGAGAGATCAACAACAAAACCTATTACCTGAGTTCGGAGGCCTGTGAGATTGCCAATATCAGCAGGGGGACATTATTCCGGTGGATTCGTGAAAATATCATCCCTGAGGTGGAGATTAAGGACCGGAACGGATGGCGTCTTTTCAGCGAGGCCGAAGTTAATAAGGTCAAGGCAGAAGCCCAGAAGACCCGAAAAGCGAAATAATTCTGGCCGAATGATAGATCTCGGTTTCATATAAGAGATGAGCGGGAAACAGCCGAATGGCTGCTGGGCTTGTCATAGGAAGCCCATAAAATATCAGTATCCGAATACTGCCCAGCCCCAGGTAAAGCACTATTACCGGCCGGGTGCAAAAGCGCGTTATTAATCCGGCAAGTAAAAGCGCACCCTATTGGTGTCATTCCCGCGAAAGTCGCAGATGCGCCTGGGTGTGCGGGAATCTCACAGACAATCGAGGAGATTCCGGCTCAGGGGCCGGAATGACGTACCACATTTAATTGCCGGATTAATATTGTATCGAATGCCGGGCGTTGTCTTTAAGTGAGACACTCACCGTGGTACCTTTATTTACCCTGGTTTCAATATGAAACTCGCCACCGAGCAGCCGGGCTCTTTCCTCCATACCGATGATTCCCAGCTTACCAAAAGGAGAAGCCTCCATTCTTTTAAGGTGACTAAGCTCAAATCCCTGCCCGTTGTCCGTTACACTCAGAGTTACGGATTGGGGCAGGTAATCGATTGATACCACCGATTCTGTTGCTTTGGAATGGCGCCGCACGTTGTTCAGCGCCTCCTGGGCGATACGAAAAAGCAGCATTTCTACCTCTGGAGCAAGCCGGCGTTCGTCACCTGTGACGATCAACCGGGTATTCAGGGGAGGTTGATTTCCCACATCTTCAGCCAGCCATTGCAGTGCGAAGATCAGTCCCAGGTCCTCCAGCATCGGGGGGCGAAGGTCCTGGGTGATCCGGCGAACGCTTTGCAGCAGTCCATCCATCTTGTGGCGCAGTTCCTCTAATCGATCCATAACATCTTGCTGGCAGTTTTTGTCGCAGGTATTGATGACAGCGTCGATTTCCATCCCGAGGCTGGCAAGCGACTGTATCGTCTCGTCATGGAGCTCACGGGCTATACGCTTGCGTTCCTCTTCCTGGGCCCGGGTGATCTGGCTGGCATAGGACCGCATTTGTTCTTGAGCGATCCGCTGTTCGGTCACATCCCGAATGATCGCCTGAACCATTATCTGCTCCTTGATCGTCAGCAAGCTTGTTACGGCTTCAATGATGCGTTCGGTCCCGTCCTGATGTAGTAATGTTAATTCGTATCGATTGCTGGTAAACTCAGCTTCGCTTTCAAGAAGCCTTGCCTGTTTTTCTCGAACGATTGGCAGGCTTTCCTCGTTGAGGATCCGGGACACATTCATTTGCTGTAGATCGGTGACGGTATATCCGGAGATATCGGCCATTGCGTCGTTGACCATAACGATGTTTCCATCAAGATCACGCACCAGGATGCCGTCGCTGGCATTTTCAAACAGGGATTGATAACGTGCCTGACTCTCCGCCAGATCCCGCTGGGCTTTGTGGCGGTCCGTTACGTCGTCATAGATCCCGATAACCTCACCCGTTGGCAATCGATAAATATTGTTTTCCCGCCAGCCGCTCACCCGATCATCCTGATAGTAACTTTCAGGCAGGTATGCAGGTTGGCCTGTCTGCCACACCCCCCGTAGAATCTTTAGAATGCCGAACGATTGTGCACCAGGAAACAGCTCTGTTAACTTTTTGCCGATCACATCTTCTTTGGCGATATGGTCGATCTTCTCCGCCGCCCGGTTGAAATCCTTGAATACAAAATCATTTCCATCGTCGATGGCTTCGTATACGGCTACACCGCTGCTCATGTTATTGAACAGTTCACGAAACCGGGCTTCACTGGCCCTGACCGCTTCCTGGTTTTGAATACGTTCAAGGATGTAGCCCAGTCTTCTCGCCAGCGTATCCAGCAGGTTCCGTTCTTCTTTGAGGAAGGGGCCCTCATATATGGTAGGTCGTTCTTCCAGATAGCATACTTCAACGGTCCCGCCTGTTTTCCCCTGGACCATGATACTGGCCAAAAGCTTCCAGGGGGTTTGTCTGAAGTTATCGGTTGCATATTCCTGGCCGTCGACAGCGATACGGGCACTGGTTATTTCCGGATAGAGCCAGGCTTGTGGTATCAGCGCGAGTGTTTCCCTGAATATCTCAGCTATGGGTTTCTCCGGGCCGCTGGCGAGCCTGGATATCTCATAGAGGAAGTTGAGTTCCTTTACCCGGTTGGTCAGCTCGCTGGTGAGACGTCGGCGAGCCACTTCCGCCTTCTTACGTTCGGTGATATCACGGGCTATTGTGGAAACACCGACTAATTGGCCGTCCTTATTCCAGATAGGGGATACCTTCAGGGAAACGTCGATGATCTGTCCCTCTCTGGTAATTCGAATTGTTTCGTAACTGTGAACTTCTTCACCTTCACGGATCTTGCTGAGAATTTCTAATGTATCGTTGATCTCACCAGGAGGAACCAGTATTGACACCGATTGCCCCACGGCTTCCTCGGCTGTATACCCGTAGAGTTTTTCTGCCCCCACGTTCCAGCTTGCAATAATACCATCAAGGCCTTTGCCGATAATCGCATCGTCAGAGGATTCCACAATGAAGGCCAGGCGTGATTGAGCTTCTTGTGCATCTTTCCGCATCGCGATTTCGTGGGACAGTCGATAGCTTCTCTCTCTTTCAAGTCCGAGCAACAGGGCCGCAACAATTGTTATCAAGGCTGTAAGCACGGACCTCAGTAGGGGATCCGGGAGTTCGGAAACGAAAAGACCGCGCGGGAGTACGATGAAAAAGACCAGCACGGAAATGACGATCGCTCCCCGCAGCCGAAAGACCGCGGCTGCGTAGAGCATGGGTATGAGGAAGAGGGTACGGTGCACGTCATGCGTGTAATCGGTACTGAAGAAACCCCTGCCGACAGGAGCCCAGCTATCCAGACCTACCTGTTCGCCATAATAGCCGATACCGATCAGAAAGGTCAGTATGGCGATGAACCACAGGTGCGGGTTCTTTACTATCCGCATTATCATAATCTGTGGCTGTGATTTGCTGGCCTAGGGAAGGTCGTCAGGCGAGAGCCAGCCCTCTTTCAGTGCACGCAGGACAGCTTCCGTCCGGGAGCCTACATTAAGCTTTCGGAAGATATTAGCAAA
>CAZDMY010000032.1:7504-9415 GCA_964506405.1 uncultured Dehalococcoidia bacterium
CCGCGAGGGTGACCGGCTGGCCTGCCAGGTCGTGGTCAAGCACGACATGAAGATCCGGGTGCCCGACGAGGTGTTCGGGGTCAAGCAATGGGTCTGCACGGTGCGCTCGCTGATATACAGTTCATCAGCGATAGCCCGGTTGGTCATGCCCTTGGCGGCCAGTTTAAGTACCTCGAGTTCCCGGTCGTGCAGTTCCTCGAGCTTGGCCTTATTATCGGATTCCCCGGTACTAACCAGTTGAGAAAGGATTTTGTAAGCAAGTGTCGGGTCGAGAACCGGTTCTCCTTTTTGCACCGCCCGTACGGCTTCCAGCAACTCATTGCTGCGAGCGCCCTTGGAAAGAAACCCGGCCGCCCCCGCCCTCAAAGCCGCGATAACATATGAATCGTAGCTATAGCCACTCAGCAAAAGGATAGCAGTGGCCGGCAGCAACTGCTTGATCTGACGGGTGGCCTCAATCCCATTGACCCTGGGCATCATGATGTCCATAAGAATAAGATCTGGATGTAATTCAGCCGCGATTTGCACGGCTTCCTCTCCATTGTTCGCTTGCCCTACCACCTCCAGATCATCCTGATCGTCGAACAGTTTACGGATTCCTTCCCGGAATACGGGATGATCATCAGCAATAAGAATCTTCAACTTGTCCATGATTTCGCTTGACAGTATGTTATCACAAATTCCAGGCAAATTGGAACTTGCTGATAAATACATGTGGAAATTGCCTAGTGATAAACGACAGAATCAGCGAAATATATCCCCACATGGCACTGAAATTTTCCAGTGACAATATCATCCGAAAACAGGTGTGAAAGCGGATGCTCTAGCGGCACGTTTAGGGATAAGCTGAACACATGGTGATGAAGCGGAATGAAAGACACAGAGCATGCCTACTTGCTGTTCAACCTGCCGGAACGGGTCTCCTGGGTTCCCTATGAGATTCCGTGGTGGATAGTGCCCATTTATCTGTTTGCTCATAAGAACTGAGCAAATACCAGTATAAGGAGAGATCGATGGTTATCACACTGGAAGTCCAACACTACGTCAAACCCGGTAAGGAGCAGGAGGTAATGGCCCTCATCAAGGAACGAGGCGGGAAAAGGGCCGAGCGGTTTCCCAACTGTTTATGGCAGGAAACGCGAACCGGGCGGGATTTGAAGCCTGATCAACCTTCTCTCGATACTTACGACGCTGAAGCACAGTTATACAAGAACTGGGTTGGTCTGCTTGAAGCGCCGGCCAGAATCAAGCTTCGGATGTCTGTGTAACCTCATAGTTTCAATGAACTTAATACCGAGGAGGTAGTTAAATGTCAAAAGTCAGCGAGGTCATGACCAGGAATTATATCTCGGTGCCCCCGAAAATGTCTGTCACGGAAGCGGCCCGAAAAATGCGAGATACCGGGAATGAGGCGATTGTTGTTTGTGAGAATGGCAGATACAAAGGGCTTGTCACCCGGGATGATATTGTGTCGTTTATCGTCTCCAACTCCAATGGCCCGGCGCGAAAATCCGTTGCATGCATAATGAACAACGAGTTGCCGAAGATTTCAGCCGGTGTTGATATCCTGGAGGCGGCAAAGGTTATGGCACGTAAAGATATCCAGTATATGCCAGTGGTCCAGAACGGGAAACTGCAGGGACTGCTGACGATCGATGACCTGTTGTACGAAAGCCCCGCACTCGCAGTGATCGTTTTGACTAAGCACTGTGAGATGAAGGGACGCCGCGCTCAGGAACTGGTCCAGGCAGCCTGATGTAATTCCAAAATACTTACTGGAAGTATCACCAAGGGGTACGGGAAGGCGATGAAAATACGAACAAGGTCATTGAACAGATAAGGCAGCAATGGTACGAGACGGAAGTTTATCATTGTTGATGGTAGACGGATTTGGAACAGGAGGATATGAGG
>CAZDMY010000032.1:9425-9741 GCA_964506405.1 uncultured Dehalococcoidia bacterium
AACGGATTCTAGTTGCGCTGGATGGCTCGGAAAACGCCGAACAGGCATTGCCATTTGCCGAGTATCTGGCGCAAAAACTGAAGAGCGAAGTTACTTTGTTCACCGTGCTGGAAACGATAAACGGATTTGAACGTCCGTTTCAAATATATCTTGATAAAATGGTCGCCGACCTGAATGCGGACCGGGTTCATGCTCAACTGGTAACCTCGCCCGACGGTGCCGCCGGTGCTATCCTGCGTTATTCAGTTGAAGATCAGTTCCAGCTTATAATCATATGCACCCACGGAAAAACCGGGCCCGGCCTATGGGCGATGGG
>CAZDMY010000032.1:9751-13182 GCA_964506405.1 uncultured Dehalococcoidia bacterium
GGGCAGTGTCGCAGCCAAGGTGATCCAGCAATCCCGCATACCTGTCCTTTTATTGCGATCGGGAAGTTCAGAGAGGTCACGTGTCGAACAAACGTTTAAATCGATTCTTGTCCCCCTGGATGGGTCTTCGCTGGCGGAAAGCGTACTGCCATACGTTCGCGATCTGGCTACAAATCTCGGCAGTCAGGTATGCCCGATCCGTGTCATCGATACACTTAAATTCCCGCCGGTGCCGGTTTTGAACTATGCATCCGGGGCCGCGTTGAAAGATTATGAAAAGGACCTGGCTGAGATGATGTCCAGGGAAGCCTTGCAGTATATCAACGAGAAGGGGGGGGGTCTGGAGGTCGAGGGCATTTCTACCACCGCAACGCTCCTGGCCGGAAAACCGTATCGGTTAATCCCCCAGTATGCCACAGATACCGGAATCGGCCTGATTGCGATGACAACCCACGGCTTCACCGGAAGTCATGAGGTGCCCTACGGCAGCATCACTTCAAGAGTGCTGGAAAGCTCATCTCAACCCGTTTTCCTGTTCCGGCCAGAAGAGCTGAACTGAATCCGATTTTCGATTAAAGAACTGACCATGTCTAACAAAGTGATTATCGTTCGCCCGCCTTTACCAGGCAGCGAGCGGTAGCTGTCGTTCAAGTATATGAAATATCTCGAGGAGGAAAAATCATGTTTGCCTTCAAATCATGTGCAAAGTGTGGAGGAGATATGTATCTCGAACCGGAACCGGATGGCTACGCCATTTGCTGCCTGCAGTGCGGCTATCGCCAGTATTTGGCCAATATTGAGGACCCCGTAAAGGCCCAGGCGGTTTTCGGCACACTGGTCACGATGAGAAATCGCTATGCCTCAGCGAATACTGCAGAGCGGGCGGTTGGGGAGCTGGTTAATGTTTGATTCGAGTAAAACCTTTCCTTCTGTTTACTTCATCGGTACTTACGCCCCGATCATGTGCGGCATTGCGGACTATACCGGATTTATCACACGGGAGATGCCTCCTGGCAAGTGCGGGGTGCTGACATTCGACCTGAAGAGATTTGAGGGTCGGCTCACGCTCGATGGATTTGATCCGGCAATCGCCATCTGGTATGGAATTACCGATTTTGATCACTATACACCGCGTGATATATCCGATGGATTGTTCAGGATCGGCGCAAATGGACTGAATTCCATCGCATGGTTCCAGCACGAACATGGTATATGGCGGGATGACGATCGTTTTGTAGGGCTGCTCAAGGAGGTCGATTTCCCTAAAGTGGTAACACTTCATACGGTCCACTTCGAGCGTGATGAGACACCCAGCGGATTATGTCTGGCGCAATATCTTTTCCTTAAAAAACTGTTGCCTAATGTCGACGCAATAACCGTGTTCAGCCGGGGAGCTTACCTGGCCGTGGCAACAGCGTTCCCTCAATATCGCGAAAAGGTGTTCGTTCTTAAGCACGGGATTCCTTCTCATTCGCTGATCTCGAATATGAGCCGGCAGGAAGCGAGGAGCAGGCTCCATGAGTATCTGGTTAAAGAATCCGATCTGAATGTGGAATCGAAAAAGGCCCTGTGCCGGAACAATATATTGACAGACCCTGATTCCTTTATCATCGGTGAGTGTGGTTTCCTGTGCCCCGGAAAACAATCCGGATTAATGTACTCGGTTCGAGACAGACTGGCTGATAAAGCACAGCAGAGAAAGGTAATAGCCCTGCGAATCGGTGCTGCCCGAAATGCCGATCAGGTCGAGTATGTAACTGAATTGCTTCAGGAAGCGAACGGCGTTGATAAGTTGCTGCTTCAAACCTGTTTGCCGGAAGAAATGCTTCGCCTGGCTCAGAAGGCATTCGATGTAAATTTCTACTGGCCCGAATTCTGTACACAAAGCGGTATTCTGGCGCACGCGCTGGGCGCAGGGGCCGTGGTTGTGGGTAAGGATATGGAGGGTTCCGGGGAAATGCTGAAAGAAGCGGGTGCCATTACCGCTCGGGAATTAGATGCTGTAGTGGGTGAGTTGATTCATCTGATGCATCACCCGGAACGCAGTGCCCAAATAGAAAAACAAGTCCTTCAATATGCCGAAAGGTACTCCTGGAAGAATCAGGCTGTCCGCCATTTCGAACTGGGCAAACGAATTGCTGAGAAGAACATGATTAAAGCTGGAAAAGCGGCTTCTTTTGCAACCCGGCTGAATACAGTCAATAGTTTGTACAGGGAAGCTGGAGTAAAGGTCGCGTGAGATAAAACAAAAGTGGCGGTGAAAATATCTACGATGAAGTTTAAGGGAAAGGATGAGCCCGCTCGTACTGAGCGTGTCGAAGTATGAACGCTTGATAATGCAACCATTGCATTGTCTTCGCTGGCGCAGAGATGATGCCCAGTTCAGCCATGATGAACCGGAGTTTGGCTAACGCTCGTCTTCGGGTCGATTATCAGCGCCTGAGAAAGGCAGGTATCGAATTCGAAGAAAAAGATTTCTAAACGGTCAATAAATAGCGGGCGATGACCTGGCCATTATTAGCAGCAGCAGCAACGGAACCTAAGCCTGGTTCTTTCTACATTCCACCATAGTACTTACCGTATAAGTAAGTACCTCTTGTTCATCCTGATTTACAAGCCTCAATGAATAATCCGCAATACCGACTTTTGGGTTGCTGCTGGATTTTCTTTTCGAAGTCGCAATGATTTCCACCAGCAACCGATCCCCACCAAAAACCGGAGTGATAAATTGAAGGTTGTTCCAGCCGAGACCGGCTACCGTTCTCGGTCGGGGCCGCCGCTCATTGGTCAATTTGGTGCAAATCGCAATCAAGTGCGGGCCACAGGCAAATATTCTCCCTATTCTGGTTTTGGCCGCTTCTTCCTTATTAATGTGATAAGGCTCCGGGTTCCACTCCTTTGCAAAACTGATGATATCCTCTTCAGTCACATCGAAATACCTTGTCCGGTAGGGAGTGTTCGTTTCGATATCTTCAAAAAACTCGTCTTCCAACTTCATCTCCAATTTGTTTTCATTGCCCAGCAATCAATTCAAAGTTCGACCCACAAATAGGCCAAGGATGCCAGGCTCGCCGATATCCCCTGATAAAGGATGAAAAACCGTGAAGAGGATGTTAACCGAGTGAGGATTGGTTAAAACCTTATCTCGTAGGGCTCGACTTGAAGCGCTTTGGCCAGCTTACGAATGGTTACAAACCGTGGTTTTTGATCACGCTGTTCCAGCCGGCAAATCGTGCTTTCAGCTACACCGGACATCCTGGATAAATCCGCCTGGCTGATACACCGCTCTTCTCTTAATTGTCGCAACGTAGGCATGAATCTTATGATAATGAAACGCTAATTTAATGTCAATACAACCGTAAAATAATGATATTTTTGCTAATTCAAGGCTAACCTTTTGCCAGCCTTATTTCATGCCATTTCGTCCTCCG
>CAZDMY010000033.1:0-13040 GCA_964506405.1 uncultured Dehalococcoidia bacterium
AGGGGGGAAACGCAGGACAACCTTTCTTTTCACCGGCATTGAGAATCCTCACTTATTATTCTGGCTCATCAAACGATTGCAAATAGACTTCGGGAATCCGAGGTGAGAGCCCATCAACCCAGGACTGCAGGCACTTAGCAGAGCAGAAGTTATAATGATCCACGGATTCCTTGCCTTTCCATCGGGAAACCGTCAGCCATCCTTCAAGCTCCTCACAGGGCATCCTTCCCGGCACAGGCTCCATCTCCAGACCGCAGGAATGGCACGTGACAATTCGCCCCTGCATCGAATTACCTCCCACCGGGAAATCTATACGGCTACGACTTCTTTTACTTCGGGGATCTTGTCTTTCAGAACCCGCTCTATACCCATTTTCAGCGTCATAGTTGACATCGGGCACCCGCCGCAGGCACCGGTAAGCTTTACGCTAACGACACCATCGACAACGCTGATCAAATCAACCCCACCACCATCTGCCTGTAAAGCCGGCCTGATTTCCTTCAATACTTCTTCAACTTTCTCTTTCATCATTTCCCCCCATTCGGTTCGATAGTCCTCTCCTCTAAACATTTGAACTGTATCCCTGAATCCACTCCCGGCAGCGGTGCCACCGGTTCGGTCAGCAGGAATTCACCTTTTTGCAGCCAGCCTTTGAGAATATTGGCGATCTCCGTTGCCTTGAAATAACTTGAAAGGGATGCTGTGGACACGTCCCTGCCTTCAATCTTTATCTTACCGCTCTTGAGCTGGGCGTAGCTGACCTCACCCAGGATATCCGGCTCCCGCTGCGGAAAACTGCTTGAATAATCGACGATGGGTGCCAGGATATCAGCATCCTTTACTATTGTGTATTTCAATATCTCTTCCGACACGATAGGAATCGGAATGCCCAGCCCCACCGTCATAGTTGCGCCGTAACCCAGCATACTGGTACCGACCAGCCATTCGGATTTCATCTGCTTCAGATCGCCGATTACGGCCAGCGTACCTGCGGGCCGGGTCGGAACACCGTTTGGATCTCTCGGCACATCCGGGTGATGCTGCGTACCGTTCCAGGTTACATAACCTACACCGCCTCCCAGGAATATCCTTGTCCCAATGCCGATAGTCTTATATAACGGGTCGTTGAACAACGGGGAAAGCTGGCCGGCGGTTGAGTAATTGGCATTCCCCATATTGCGCTTTAGCACGCCCATATAAGTGTAGATGGTCTTTTCAGAACGGTTCACAGCCACGTTGTAATTCTGGTAGGCATTACGAGGATTGAACAGCACCGCCTCATTCATATCTGCCAGCCGGACCAGGGTTTCAATTTTTCGTTTAGGATAGCAATCCGTTCCGTAGGCAGTCGCCACCAGCCGGACGTCCCTGCCGGCCACCAGGTCTTCGATCACATGCCCGCCGCCGTATTCAAATAACCCTGGATGAGACTTGTTTCGGGGATCGTCATCCGGGATGGCGGTTGCACCCAGAAAAACATCGACGGCAGCGATACCCGTGTATAACGGCACGTCGTTAAGGGTGGCCCTGCCACCGCCGATCTTCATCCGTGGTGCGGTATGCCCCAGATTGAAATAAGCCCCGGAAGAACACATCGGACCGAAGGTGCCGGTGGTGACCACATCCACCTCTTTCGCCGACTTCGCTATCCCTTTCTTTTCAACAATATCGATGATCTCTTCCGCGTTGACCACTACCGCCTTGCCGCTACGGATCTTTTCGTTGATTTCAGCAATCGTTTTACTCATGGGCGTAAAACCTATTTATACTATCAATTTCAGTATATGTCAATGAGAGGGAGTTTGTAAAACACCGGCGTTTGGAGCGTCTCGGGATTGAATTGACCAGAAACAACAAGGCAGATAAGACCGGACAGCGCTCAGCTGTCGGCTAATCATAAATCGTCATTCATTAGTCATCAGTCGTTGGGCATTCGCCCCTGACTAACGACTGATGACTAATGACTTGAAACTGTTATAGATCAAAAATAAGCGATTTCCCCTGTGCTTTTGGTACAGCTTTTATGACATCAGGTATTGCATCAAGACATCCACCATCAGCTTGTAACTGCAGTTGCCCAGGAGGTACTCCATCAGCGCATCAACCATTTCCACATACGAGATTTTACAGTTTCCACTCATATCGTAATCCCAGGCACATGCTTTATGATTGAAGCCGGCATCTACCGCATAATCGGCATTCATCACAATGATGGTGCTCATGGCATCAGGATCGGTAACCGTCCCGATATCGCCCGTCCAGCCGGCGAAAGTGTAACAGGAGCAGGGGCTGGCATATTGTACTTCCAATACAACATTACTCCCTGCCAGATACGGCCCTGATACTCCTCCACCGAAATCAGGCTGGACGATTTGGCCCCCGGTACCGCTGCTGACAGTCAGGTAATACCCCTGCGTACCGGAACTGACTTCGTCGATCCCCATATCCACTATACCGTTGATAATTCGATTGTCCCCATCGAAATCCTCGATTACCCCCGTAGCCAGTATGGCGGTGTTCGTACCTGTATCAATACAAGGGGAGTTAATATGAAGATGCAGGTTCATGTTGCTTGGATCGATCAACAAAGGGTCCTCGCTGATGTTACCGATTCCGGGGAACACGGGGGTTCCCTGAATATCGCAGTAGGTAAAGGAGGGATTCCCTCCCCCAATAAACACAGAGTCTATCATAGCCGGCGATCCGGAGGTATTTGCCCAGATAATGGAATTCACAATCTGTGGCGTGCCGCTATCTATATGGAAACCACCTCCAGAGTTAGTGTCTGCTGTATTTCCAAATAAGGTGCAATTCACCATAATCGGCTTCGAAAGCGTACTGTAAATTCCTCCACCCTTGCCGGCATCGTTTTCTATAAACGTGCAATTTGTAATCTGCGGATTACTTCCGTCATATATGGACATCCCTCCACCATCACTGGCAGCATTCCCAACGAAAGTACAACTATCGATTATGGGATAACAGGAAAGGTAATTCTCCATGCCACCACCAAAACCCGCTCCCCAGTTACCCATAAAAAAGCAATAGGTAATAATGGGGGAGCAATTACCCTGGTTTTCCATGCCACCACCATAGTCGTATGCAACATTACCGACGAAAAAGCTACAATCTATTGCGGGCGAGGAGTACTGGTGATTATACATACCAGCACCTACAAAAGCCTGGTTATTGGCGAACCATGAACTTACAATCGCTGGCGAGGAGTAGGTATTGTACATTCCCCCTCCACCAGTATTCACCGCATTATTATAGTCGAAGTAGCAACTATGTATCGTGGGTGACGAATCCCAATTGCTCATTCCCCCGCCGGTATTCCAGGCCGAATTATTCGTAAATATACAGTCAAACACTGTCGGCGACGCACCGTTAAGATTCAGCATTCCACCACCATCGTATTTATTCCACAAGGGCGCCGCGCCCGGGGGAGCTTTATCCATTACTTGCCTGGAAGCCGGCGATTCAAATACTCTCCCGATTTGAGATGAACGCACCGCCATAACAGGACGTATTCCTTTAGGGCTCGCGTTACCACCGGTGATGGTAAAACCATCAAGGATCGCTGTGACACTTCCGGTGGCATACAACACATGATAGCAGTTATCCGCAGTTGTTCCCGGATTGAGGATTTCGCCGCTGAGGACCGTTGTATGAGCTGTACTGTCTCGATCCCACCAGGCCGGGCTGCCGGTATTTGGAAAACCGCCGGCCACGATGATATTGCCTCTGAGCTGGAATGTGTCGGTACGCGTACCCGGTTGGCCGGCAGCGACCGGGGTATACGTTCCGGCCGCGACCCATATTTCATCTCCAGATGTTCCGGAATCGATGATGGTTCTTAAATCACCGGAGGCATCCGCCCAGGAGGAGCCACTGCCCGCAGCTCCCTGCCGGACATAGTATGTGTCTGCCTGGGCATTGTCGGGCAGAAGAAACGGGAGTAACCCGAACAAACCTATTGCCATGAGTATTCCGATCCCCAGTATATACCTTCCCATTTCCACTCCTTTAGGTCATCCCGATTTCCTCTCGGAACGCATCTTTATCTTAATCGGAGATATAATCAGGTGTCAATGTAGAAAGTCTATTACAGATCATTAGCACGATGATGAGTATGCATATCAAACAAGAATGTCACTTTTCTTAGCAAAACGAGAGCACACCGGGGCTAAAGAACGGTGTAAAAGGATAATCAAGACGGTTTTCGAAGACGACTAGACAGTGGAGATAGGGGGACTCGAACCCCCAACCTCGGCGATGCGAACGCCGCGCTCTCCCAATTGAGCTATATCCCCGTAGCGTAACGATAGTAGCAGACGGATAAACCGGGTGTCAAGTTCGCCGTAAGTGGCCGCACGCTTGTCTTTTGCTCTCAGGTCTTGATATACTCACAGCAGGAGTTTGCTTTGTTTTCGATCAACTGGGATGCAATGACATACCTGCTGCTCACCTTCGGCGGATGTCTGGGTATGTATCAGGTAGCGGCGGTGGCTGGTGGGCTGAAGGGTCTATGGTTTTTCCGGCAACCTTTGCCGAGCCTTATTACGGGGCTGGTGATTATCGGTGCCACGTTCATCTGGTTTTTCACTTGTGCCGATCTCAATATGAATGCGAATGATGCGGCCGTAGTCGAGGGGCACGAGCAATTGTCATTCTTTCTCCTGGGTGCCTTTGTGGCGCTTCTGTTGACGTATGTGGTATCTTCGCTAATCCATCGAAACGGGGTGGTTTCAGGGGAGAATTCAGTGATCGGTGAAGGGCTCGAAGACCTTAAAACCAGGACCGTATTTCAGGCGGCACGCTATCGCCGGAGGAATCGAGAGACGACCTTATGATGCCACCGGATGCCGATTTCTCAGAATGGATTACCGATTTCGCGGGCGAATCCTCGGTCGTCGATGGCATCATGGCTCTGCTGGCGACCGATTTCTTTATTCCTGTAGCCATCAGCCTGTATATGTCATTTCTCTGGTTCGGAACCGGTGATCCCGTAAAAAGGGTAAAGAACCAATACGCTGTCATGTGTGCTTCGGCTTCGTTGGGGATTGCCTGCGGATTTGTGGCGCTGGTGAATAACTTCGTCGATCTTTGGGAACGGCCGTTCGTTGAAGGGGAAAACGCAAGAGCAGCCGCAGGGGATCTATTCTACTATCCACATGATCCATCGTTTCCTTCTAATCTGGCGGCAGTAGCCTTTGGGGCGGCAATGGGTATCTTTATGTACAATCGAAAAGCATCGATCCCCGTATTTGTACTTGCCTTTTTGTGGTCGATTTCCCGGGTATTTGCCGGTGTTCACTACCCGGTAGATATCCTGGGCGGATTGGGAATCGGTGTTTTGACGGCATTTTTCACCTACGGTGTTTTTCGGGTACTGCATCCGGTGCCGACGTTTTTCCATGGCCTGGCGCGGAAATTTTACCTGGCGTAAACTGAAGACGGCGATTCTTGACTTAAACGGAATGCCAAGGTAGAATCGGTATCGGTAAGCCGAGGTAGCTCAGGGGTAGAGCACCGCACTGAAAATGCGGGTGTCGGTGGTTCAAATCCGCCCCTCGGCACCACAACTGGAGACGAGCGGGAGTAGCTCAGCGGTAGAGCACCTCCTTGCCAAGGAGGGGGTCGAGGGTTCGAATCCCTTCTCCCGCTCCAGACGAAAGAAAGGCGCCATTCGGCGCCTTTTTGCGATGCCTATATATGAGCACAACTGTGGTTTGGTAAGTGCAGAGTTCACTCAATCAGATCAAACAGGGTTTGGGAATATGTCGATACCGGATGGTAGCGTAACCGCGCACCGTGTTGAGGATCGAATCCAACTTGATCGTTGGTCTCCGTTACGGCCGCAGTGATAGTCAACTCCTCGGAGCACAATTTGTCCAGCAGTACACCGGTTGCCCGATCGACATAGCCAAGCACTACCGAGCCATCCCATCCCAGATATACCGAAGCACCTTTTCCGACGAAAGCTTCCGCCAGGTCCATCCGGTACAGCCCGCTGCAACCCATCATAATGATAACAGTGTTGTCGAATTTGCCTGCCATACTTTCGTTAACAAACTCCGCACTAAGAGTGAATACCCACGTACCGCTGTCGGTCACTTTACCGTACGTTAACCGATTGCTGAGCTGTTCGGGTACAAAACGGCTGGAATCGTATTCCTCGTTAGTGAATAACCAAACCCGGTTAGTCACCTCAGGGTCAACCCCCAGAAGGCCGGAGTGGGCCCTCAGAATGATGAGGTCGTAGTTGTGGCTGGGAAGGTTGCGAAAGAAATTAACGGTGATTTCATCCCCGCTGTAAATATCCACCGTAAAGCCGCATGCTTCAAGCTCACTTTGCGCATCCCGGATAAAGGCCGCATTGGGGTACATGGGGCTCAGTTGATCGACGATGGCCGCGTTAACAGGATGGTCAAGTGGTGGCTTCTGTGTTCCAGAATTGGAACAGCCGATTACGAAAAGCAGCCCCGGTATAACAAACAACAATACACCCAGGGCTGCAAGCCAATGTTTCATTGGAAATCCGGGATGAATTCTATCAGAAAATCGCATTCAGCATCAACCGGAGCGGCAGTGCGATCCATTGGGATACTAAAGCTGTTTTATCGGTCATCATCACCTGCCCACCGACGGTTGGCCCACCACCACCCGGTCGATAAACAACAAATCCAGGATGGTTCGGGTCATCGACTACATCGATGCGTCCTCCGATGGCATCATCGTATATGCCATTTTGATTCGCATCGAAGGCCATGTCATACTCTCCCACCTCAAGCGGTGGCGTCCAAACCTGATCGAAGAAACTCCCTGTTCCGCTGGCCATAACCGTCTTCGCAGGAGATCCGGGAATTGCCATACCGTTGCTCCAGGTCAGGTTCTTTGTTATATAGATATCCACAGAAGTGTTGGGAGTGAAACCGCTGCCGGTTGCATAAACAGTCTCGTCGGGCGTGTATTCATCCTTGCCGCCCCTGGTTTCATCACTTGATTGGGCAATAGGGTCCACAGAATATGTCCACATGCCAGCATCCCAGGTAAGATCATCTTCACCAGCTGCCAAATCAGTCAGGGCTGTCTGCCCGCTGGTCGTATCAGCATCACTATCGATGGCATCATCTCCACCCTGATCCTGTGGGCCGAAGTTGTAACCAACCGGAGGGATAAATTCAAGATTGTAGTTAGCAGGCATCAGGTCCGAAAAATAGTAATTACCCGACGCATCTGTGGTTGTGCTATCTATAGGGGAACTGCCGCCATCCCAGAGGTTCACGGTTATTCCAGCCAGACCCGGCTCCCCAACGTCCTGAAACCCGTTGTTATTTATATCATCCCAGACCCAGTTGCCAATGGATGCAAGTTCTATATTATTGCATACACAGGTCACTGATTCCCCGCCTTCCAGGTTGAAAGTGATCGTACCTGAGTTTGCATCCCCACTACTATTCGAATCGTCACATACGATCGAATCTAAATGCCAGCCGGCTGGTAATACTTCTTGTGAGACATAGGTGCCCGGAGTCAGATTGCTAACAACGATCTGCTGGCCATCCAAAATGGGTCCATTTGGTGTGCCGGTGAAGGTAAAGGTATCCGGGGCACCGTCCGGGTCTGTCTGCTTTTCTACGATGATGGTTCCGGTTTGGAACATTCCCGAATCCCACGTTGTATCGTTTTCACCTGCCACCAGAGTAGTCGTAGTTGTCTGGCCGGTAGAAGTGTTCGCATCACTGTCAACGGTATCGTCACCTCCCTGATTTTGAGGACTGAATGCATAACCCACCGGGAGGACGAATTCTATAGCATAATCGCCCGGTGTGAGATTGGTGAACATATAATCACCGGAAGCGCTGGTGGTGGTGGAAGAAGGTGCGCTGGGTCCGTTTAACAGGTTAACGGTCACACCGCTGATACCCACCTCACTAACATCCTGTAGCCCGTCCATGTTTATATCGTACCAGATGCGATTGCCGATGGAGCAGGTTTGTGTGGTATATCTCAGCCGAACAGTCGCATCACCAAAATTAAGATTGCTTTGCCCCAGGTCTGTCCATGATCCGGAAGTACCATCAAGACTGACCCATGTCCTCATATTCTCATAAGGTGTATCCCTAGCATCAAATGGGACGGGATGATCGTATGTTTGATTCGTGTACTTCACGATGCCAACAACTTCGCTACCGCTGTTGATAGATACAGGTGCAGCCAATTGTACTGAATGATATCCTGCCTCATTGAAACTGTGATTCAAGCTGCTACTCAGAAGCGTGCCAGGGTCTGTTCCGTCGAAGCTGTCGTAGACGTAAACATCAACATCCGTAGTGACGTCGTTGGTCCAGAATTCTATTCGATTGATATCAATATCGGTTGGCGCTGTATATTCGCACAACGCCCAGCATGTGGTATTGCCCCCACCCGAATCGCCAACGGCGTCCCCCCACCAGCCCCCTGCTTCATCATAAAGAAGTACTCCTCCGTTTGGATTATAATCCTGCCAGTCATAGACGAACGAGGAATTGTAACCAACATTGGCTGAACCATAGGTGATATAGAAGTAACCATTATCTCCCCAAGTATCTCCCCAGCTGTTTTTGACAATCCAGCCATCGGCTGGAACGCCAGGATTGCCGAGAGTTGGGGGAAGGTTATTGCTCCACCCGACAATCAGCACTGCGTGGTTGGTGCCGGCGGTTGGGGTGCCGGTACCGGGATACCAGTCAAAAGTGTAAGTTCCATCATATCCGCCATGGAATCCATAAACACCGTCAGCTTCTATTGATGTGTAAATCGGTCCGTAGGCATCGATATATTGCTTCAACAAAGCGGTTGAAGGCACAGAGCTGCCATTGATCTGGCGCCAGTCGAGAAGGGTTCTCTGATAATTAAGCCCTCCGTTACAGGCAACATCGGCAGCAATGTAGGGATCATCCACGTCCCATACAGTACCATTCTGGGAAAGGAAATTAGCCACCACCTCGTAGCTGCCGCCGTCGCAACTGCCCCAGGGCCATATCCCCGATACAAAATTGTTAAGCTCTTCCCAGTTGCATTCCTTGGCATTATTTTCTGAGTAATTGGGAATCGGCGGAATTCCAGGCCAAACAGCAGTAGGGTAACTTCCTCCCAAAATCTCTCTCGATTCAAGATTGGCTAATGCTGCAAAAGAATAGCATGATCCGCAGGCTCCCTGATCCTGAACAGGGGTCACATAGTTATTCCCGGCGACATTGCGCCAATCGAAAGCAGGATCCCCCGGAGCTCTGACCAGTACGCCTCCCGGCCATTGCCCGGTCAACCAGGGTTTATCCGGGGGCGGGATAAAGCCGGTGCCGTGACCATCGATGATAACCGGTGGAGGTGGAGGTGCCCATTCCACATCCGCTGCTTGAAATACCGGCTGTGGTTCAGGTACGGTCCCCAATGAGGTTGCAGGAAGAATCAAAAAAAATAGGGCCAACGCCAAAGTTGGCCCCAACGCTGATACCAGTATTTTTCTTGTGTTTACTATCAAAGCCTCGCTCCTTTCTATTCCCAGACTAAAAGGTATTATAGCTTGTCCGTATAACTCGATGCAAATTTCGGCACACGAATGTGCCATAGGGAGAGAATAGAAAGGGGCGGATCAGTGTGTCCGCCCCTACCGACAATTGATAATTGACGACTTCTTATAGCATTAAACACAGCATCAACCCCATGGGCAGGCTGAGCCACCTGGATATTAGTTGGGTTTTATCGGTCATCATCACCTGCCCACCGACGGTTGGCCCGCCACCACCCGGCTCCATAACCACAAAGCCCGGATGGTTCGGGTGATCAACAAAGTCTCTATCGCCCATAGCCATCGGATCGTCGTAAACGCCGTCCGGCGGATATCCCATATCTCCACCATCGAAAACGACGTCATATTCCCCGACCGGCAGCGGCGGAGCCCACACCTGAGTCAGGGGGATATTTCCGGTACCATTGGCAGGGACAGTGTTTACCCCATCATCGGTTACATCAGGGGGAATAGGGTCACCGGAGGTCCAGGCACGGTCTGCTACAATATAGATATCCACATCATCGGTTGTGGAAAACCCCATGCCGGTTATATACACCGTATCGCCTGGGGCATATACGTATTTTTCAGTACCCCCCGAATCAACGGATTTGCCAACAGGAGGACCGCTATTAGTGAAAGTACACGTCACTGTCTCTGCAGGCTGAAGTCCGATGGCATCGGGAAAGCTGCCGTTACTGCATATAGCGCTCAATAATGTCCAGCCAGGGGGAATGTTGATCTCAGTAACGGAATAGGTGCCGGGGGCTAATGGTATGGACGTGAAAGTTTGATTATCCGCAAGAAAGAAGTTCGGGCTGAAATCCGTGCTGAATTCGAATACCTGATCCGAACTATAAGGGACTGTTTGTTTTTCTACTACAATAAAGCTGGAAATGGACACCGTTCCGTAGTAACGGAGCTTGAACCGGATATCGTCGCTGCCGACGATCGCTTTCGGTATGGCGAATTCGCAGCTCTTATGTTTGTAGCTGACCTTGCTGGTGATCCCGAATGCCCACTGGCCCCAGGTATTATCGAAATCATCAATGCGAAACGTTTGTTCCGTACCGTCCGGGGCCAGCACTGCGATCTCTGCCCAGTCCTTACCGATTTCGCAGGTATTGTCCGAAGTCACATCCAGAGAAAAGTAAACATTCTCATCATCGTCGCAGATGTAGATATAGGTATAGCCATCCGGATGTCCCGACGTGGGCTCCCAGTAAGGGGCATGATCCGGTGTATGGCCATCCGTTTCGTTAATGGAGCCGTCGACAACAACCGAACCCGGATTGGAGCCCATTTCGTAGGTTAGATATTGGTGCCAGGGATATTCGAAAGGCAGCCCATCACCGTATTCATTGGCGGTGAGATAGAGGATTGCCACCTCGCATCCCGCAGGCATTTTCCAGGAAATCTCCACTTCCCGTTCGTGAGCTACAATGACATTGTGGTCAATTTCGAGAATGTCTGCGAGTACGTCCTGACCGTCAGCGGTGTATTTCGCGTAGCTGGGTGTTAACTCGGTTCCGCAGGCGGCCAGTTTTAATTGATCGATATCCGCATAGGGTAAATTGCGTTGTACAATACGCAGTGTAATATGCCCGTTTACCGGGTTCAGAGTAAACTGTTCGGTACTGTAATCCACTGGAAATTCCTGCTGGTACTGCTCTTCCCAGGCGGAACCGGTCCACTGGCTGATGTAAAATGTCCCCTTGCTCGAAAGGTCGGGGGATATATTGCTTTCGGGGGTATTCTGCTGAGCGAATGCCAGTGTCGTGCTGCTGATAAGGAGTATCAACACCAGCGCTATGGCGGTTCTATACTTCATCGCTTTCCTCCTTGCCAGGCAAAGTTATACGCATTATAACTTATTCAGTAATAAAGACGCAAATACAAATCAAAGGTTTTCCCCGTGATTGAACGAAAAAGGGGGCGGACCCGAGTGTCCGCCCCCTTTGACAACTGATAACTGAAAACCGAGACCTGAGAACTTCCTACAACGCCAATCCCATCATCAACCGGAGAGGTAATCCAATCCATTGGGTGATGAGTTGTGCTTTATCGATCATCATCACCTGCCCGCCGACGGTTGGCCCACCGCCGCCGTATTGCTCGCGAATAATTATTCCATCCGCGAATATCTGACCGGTGAGGTCAGAAAGACTTGGTCGAGTGGTATTGTTAATCGTTACTTCCACATATCCATCAACAACTTTTTGGTTCGAACACGGACGCCATGTGTCGCCATCCCAGTAATAAATACCCGGAGCAGTGCCTGATGTCGATGCCGCTGCCGGTATCGACACCTGTGGTGCTCTGAAGGTTGGTGACGGGGGAGGAGTGAAGGTCGGCGTCGGAGACGGTGTCGGTGTTGGCGTCGGAGGTGCTTCTCCGCCGCCAGTACCGACGGGGCCAAACAAAACCCCAATACCGGTCATACCACTGGTTCGATCGAGGTATACATCCCAGAAATTCCCCAAGGAATTGAATGTAGGAGTGCCAACTGGGTTATCGGCGTATTTGAGTGTACAAATCGTATGACCACCTTGCGCCGTAATAGTCATGGTTCCGCCCGTAAAGCTGGATGTTGCCTCAACAATACCGTTGCCCTCGATGTAATGGCAGCTGGGTGTGCCGGGCATCATATCTCCTGTCAGCAACCAGGGGCAGTAAATCACCCCGTCAGTACTGACCTCATCTCCGAGTCCATCATTGTTCACATTCCCCTCATCACAGTTCCATCCACCCTCCGACGGAGGGTTACAGTTTGTTCAGCCGCCTGGATCTAAAGGCCCTGTGGCATCCCCCCACCAGTTCAGTCTCGCATTGACACTAGGGGAACCGGTAAATACTCCATGCGTATTGTTGCCGGTGATGTTGTTGAAATGAACCCTGGTATTTATCCCGTTATTCACATGGACTCCCGAAGGGCCTCCCCCTCCGTTATTAACTATATTGTTTCCCAGGATAAACGTATTTTCAACATCATTGATCACAATCCCATCCTGGTTGTTCTGAATAATATTACTGACAATGCTCTTTGGGCTGCTGTCAGTTCCACTATCAATATAAATACCGGTAGTCCAGTTATTGATATCATTACTATCGATAAAGATACCATCAAAACTCGAGTTGCCAGTGCCCGTTCTATACAGATTTACATAAACACCTGTACCGCTGGCAACACCATTAAGCGTATTATCCTGAATCAGTGAGTGCCCCACCGACACGCGGGAGTCATTTAATGCTGAGATATAATAGCCGACATATATGCCACCATTAATGATATTGCTAAGAGTATTACCAATGATACCCAGATCCCCCACGTTAACTCTTCCATGGTTGGCGTATATCCAGCTATAATCAATATCAATTCCCCAAGTGGCGCCATCGATGGTGTTACTATCTATTAGAATATCCCCGAAATTCACGAAACCATCGTCATCGAACCACCAGAAGAGCGCGCGTCGTGCTCTCCACCGAG
>CAZDMY010000034.1:0-12908 GCA_964506405.1 uncultured Dehalococcoidia bacterium
ATCCGGCCTTATCTCAAGGACAGCATGGTGAAGCGGGAGATTGAAGAGGAGCCGTCCGACGATGGGGATGAAGGGGAAGACGGGGTATGGCCGGTCGAGGATAAACTGCTGGAAGATGATGTCGCGATTGACGATGATTCCGATGATACCGATTAAGTGGAAGAACAATCGCTACAGAATGCTCTCCAGCCATGCCGTTTCCAATTGTTCGCTGTTGAATCCGTAAACCTCTTCCAGGGCACTGTCAAGGCGGGTACCCTGGCTGAAAGCCTGAAGTAGTTGCTGCATTTTGGCGCTGCCGAATTGCTCGATGAGAAAAGCCACCAGGCTGTAACTCTGGGCATATGCCAGTTCAGCTTCTTCTGTGGCGGCAGGGAAGTTCCCGCTGATGCTCGGAATTGAGTACAGCGCATCATCTGAAATCGCTTTCTTTAAATTGTCACTGAAATTACTCAGTAAATCGCCTTCAGCATACATGGCCAGGCCTTCATCCAGCCAGGCGGGGACGTTGCTCAAGGGGCTGTAAGTCACCTGATAGACTACCATGTGCGAAAGCTCGTGGGTCACCGCTCGTTTGCCCCATTCAAGATTATACGGTGCCACACCGATGACGATCACTCCATATTCAGGAAACGCCATGCCACCTGTCCATTCGTCCGGATATATGAGCGCTTCGTGCAGATCTTCCGTACTGCCGTAAATATAGATTTGAACCTGTTGTGTCAACTCGGAATTGGTATCCTCAGCCAGTTTGGCCAGCGCCTGCCTGCCTGCCTCCATAAGCGCCTGGCCGAAGCTATCATCCCCTTTATACCAGTACAGGTCAATATTCTGGTTACTCAGTTGTTTCCAATTGTGGTGCGAGTCCTTAAACTGCATCGAAACAGTTTCGGTTTCGATCGTTTGCTGTGCACTGTTCTCTACGACCCACCTGTATGCGATTTGGGCACCGGTGGGAAGGGTCGACTTTCTGGTATCCCAGGTCCACTCGGCGGTTACATTTGTATCCGGCTCAAACTCCGGCTGAACGGTAACCGTGACTGAAGACCGCAGGATTCTGGGGATTGTGTACAGAAGCCGGATATCCGTTACAGGGTAATTGCTTTCGGCTTCCAGAACGAATGTGATCGATTGTGGAAAATCGGGGATAGCATCGCTGGAATTAATTGTTATGGTGCTTTCGGTCCCGCCCGTTACCGGCTCCGCTGCCTTCGGCAGCAGCCGGATATCGGGAAGGACCCCTTCGGGTACCCCGGGCGATTCCGTTTCCGTCCGGCAACTGCATGGAGCCAGCAGCAGAAGTATGAGAGCGATAAAGACTATGTACCGAACCGGGCCGGTAAGTACGTTTTTCATGGGTTTTTACTACTCGTGGGGCTCAAGCGAAATGAACTTCAACCAGGGCATCAGCAGGGGTGTTCCGTCAAATCCTTTTACATATGGTTTGACCAGGGTATAGTTCCTGCTGAAGTACAGAGGCAGGCAGGCTGCGTCGTCAATCAGCATCTGCTCGATCTCCCGGTAAAGTTTCAGGCGGGCATCGGGGTCCATTTCCTGCCGGGCAGCCTCCAGCATGGCATTTATCTGGGGATTATCATAATCGCCGATATTATCACCGCTTTCCCCGTGAAACAGAATATCGAGGAAATTGTGAGGATCGGGATAATCCGCCAGCCACCCGATATCGAATAACTGGTCTTTATCACGGCGGAGCGTGTAAGCGTAGCTGTCCGGGTCGATTTGCCGGACTGCCACCTCAACGCCGAGGTGTTTGCGCCACATATCAATTAGCGCTTCGGTCAATGGAGATACGTAACCCCGCCCGGAAGCGGTATAGGTTATCGGCGGCAGGGACTCGACGCCCGGGTAAGTTGATTGCTCTATCAGCTGGCGGGCTTTTTCGGGATCGAACTCCAGGCCTTCGAGACCTTCGTTGTAGCCTGGCATGGCCGGGGGCAGGATACCATCGGCTTGCATAACAGTATCCTCAAAAAGGGTCTCGATAATTTTCCGCTTATCTATGGCATGGCAGAATGCCTGCCTGATCTTCGGGTCGTCAAACGGCGGTTCGCCTGCATTGAATCCGACGTAATTTATACTCATTGAAGGTGTAACGACCAGTTCATCATTAAGCGTATTGGCCGGATCGCTCACACGCTTGATATCCGCCCCGGATACCGGCGTGATATCGATTTCTCCCTGCTCATAGAGCGCCATCGGTTTACCACCCCACAACCGGAAAACAACCTGTTGGACACCGGCCGGTTCGCGGTAATAAGTTTCGTTTCGTTTGAGTATCAGTAGTTCATCCTGTTTCCATATATGAAGCTTGAACGGGCCGGTCCCATTGGGATTCCGCCACCAGTCCTTGCCGGATTGGACATTTTCGCGGTCAAGTGCAAACGCGGTCGGATACAGCAGCTTGGAAAGGAAATGCGCTTTGGGGGCGTCGATGGTTATCTGTAAAGTGTGTTTATCGATCGCTTCCACCCCCCTTACCTCACTGGCTTCCCCTGCAAGCTTGTCGGAAGCGCCAACGATATCGCTCAGGTAAGTACCGGCGATCTGAGAGCCGGTCAGCGGATCGCAGGCGCGCTCCATGCCATATTTGAAATCAGAGGCCGTGGCGGGTTTGCCGTCGTGAAACACGGCATCCTCGTGAAGATAGAACGTATAGACGGTGCCGTCATCGCTGATATCCCAGTTTTTTGCCAGGTCACCGACGATTTCAAGATCCGCATTCAGGGTCACCAGCCCGCTGAAGATCTCCTGAACGAACAGGGCGGAATCGGTATCGAGGACGATTGCAGGATCCAGGGTGATCGGCGGCACCCCGTAGAGGATCAGCGATTCATCGCGGTGGATATCGGCCAGTGAAAAGGGCTCCTGAAGCCGGAAACTGTAGATCGTGTTATCGATGGTCTCTGCCAGCAGATCGTGAATTTCGCTCCGGGCCGCTGACAGCGCAGTGAAAGCATGGTTATCTTTTGCCAGGCAGAGAAGCTTTGCCCGCAGTCCTTCGCCGGATTCCACGCCAAAGAAGGCGTATTCGTAACCGACGTCATCCCCCAACCGAACGCCTCCCTCGTACAGGATTTGAAATCCGGAAAGTTGCTGTTCCATTGTGCGGATGACGCTGGAAGCATATTCCTTTGCCGGCGGAGTATCCTCCAGTTCATCGACGAATACCTGGACCGCGCAGCCATAATTAGGGCTGATAACCGTCAGCTCCGCACCCCCGGCCCCGCCCTCTTCGGCCTGCCAATCTTCGGGATAGTAAATGGAGAATCCGTAGAATACATCTTCGTAAAACCCGTCCGGTTGAGTAATGGCCGGGGTTTTAATTGGGACTGACGATTGCAGACCTTCCGGAGCAGATATGCATCCGGCTGCGAGGGCAATGGCAAGCGCCGGCAGCATCAAAACGACACTCGTGCCTGGCAAATGCGGTTTTAAGTTCATGAAGTCCAGTTCCTTTCTACGGCCAGTATACTCTCGCGTTGATAGCGAAGCAACGTTTTATTCACGCTGATTATCTGCCGATGCGGCCCAGATGCTGCCTGAAATCTGCTGTGGTATCTTCGCCCAGGTAATTGAAATCAAGTCCGCTTCCCTGAGAGACGATCAGTAACTGGCAGCAGAACTCGAGTGTCTGAGTGATGATCAACGCTTCTTCCAGGGAATCTCCCCAGCATACAACGCCGTGATTGGAAAGCAGCAGGACCCGCGAGTCGGCGGCCAGGGTGGCGGTGGCTTTGGCCAGTTCCCGGCTGCCGGCATGATGATAGGGGACTCGTTGTACTGTATCCAGGTATGCCATTGCTTCGGGAAGAAAATCGGTGCGGATTATCAGGCTGGAGCAGGCAGCGATAGTGGAATACAGAGGCTGAGAGTGAATGACTGCCCGGGCATTCGAACAGGCCCGGTATATTTCCCGGTGCAGGCCGGTTTCCATCGACGGGTAACGATCGCCGCTGTATGATTCGTCCTCGATCCCGCAGCGAATAATATCTTTGTCTTGAAGCGTTCCCAGGCTGGTACCCCCGGCGGTTACCATGAAGGCCCCCGAATCAATTCGGGCGCTGATATTCCCGCTGTTTCCCCAAGTCAGACCCTGCTCGACGAGGTTCCTCCCGCATTCACGGATAGCTGTTCCGGCATCCACAAGCACCCTCCTTTAGTAACTTAACCCCTGCTTATATTGTATCAGCCGTCAGCGCTAACAAGAAGGAATTGAGTTGGGCATCCTCTGGAATACACAGTGGGTTATTAATCCGGCAATTCAACATGATATATCATTCCTGAATCCACTCCCTGCTTCCCTCTGGATTCTGATACACCACAGCGCATCTTCGAGTTTCCTCAGAATGACATAACGTCAGGTCAAGGTTGACGCAGCACTATTTTGAGGTGCTTATCCACAGTCTGGACCCGTTGGTGGTAAATTCAATGGTGCCATCCTGAGCGGTGGTGTAAATCGATTCGGATCCCGCCACCTTCTCCAGTGTCTCAAGCACTCCCGGGTGGGGATGTCCGAAATCATTATCCCGGCCGGCAGAGATTGCGGCGAAACAGGGATCGACGGCTTTGACGAAATCCGGGGAACTGGAGGTGGCGGCTCCGTGATGAGCCACTTTCAGCAGGGTGCTCTTCAAGGGACAATCCCGATCCAGCAGGAAGGCTTCCGCCGTCGTGCTGATATCGCCGGTCAGCAGCATGCTGAAGTTGCCGTATTCAAGCCGAAGCACGATCGAGTTATCGTTAGAATCCGCGGTGTCCCAGGTGCCCGGATCGTTACACGGGTGCAGGACATTCAGGTAAACGCCATCACTCATCGCGATCTTCTGGCCGGTTTGAGCGGTGACGCTCGGGATTTCCTTCTCTTCAACTATGCGGCACAATTCAGCATAGACACTGGATTCGGCATCCTGATCGCTGATTAATACTTTTTCCACTTGATAACGGCGCAATACATCGATGAGCCCGGTGATGTGATCGGCGTCCGGGTGCGTGATGACCACCATCTCGATGGTACGGTCCCAGTAAGGCAGCCGCTCCCCCAGTTCACTCATCAGCGATTTACCGTTCGGCCCGCCGTCTATCAGTATTTGCTGGTTGTCTTTTGCGAGCAGAATCGCATCCCCCTGGCCAATATCCAGTACATACACATGTAACCGGCTGTCCTGTGCCGTTACCGCCGCAGTCCAGACCAGTACCGCTACAACTAACAATGGGACGGTGGCCCACCTGGGGGAGATCCGGGCGGCAAATCTGGATACGGTAAGAAGGCCGGGTTTGATTTTCGCCGCAAGTCTGGAGACCCGGTTGAAGTTTGTACATGTCCAGATCGATGCGATGAGGAGGCCGTAGTATGCATAGATCATGGGAGCCGTTACTTTCACTTCGTTCGAGGCGAACGGAATGCCGGCAAAAAACCGTGCGACTTCGAGTACGTAGGTGGTGAAAGCCCATGAGACCCAGCCTATTACGGTAGCGACGGCCGGGGCGAAGATGCCTGCGATGGCTGCAAGAGATGCGGTGATAATGATCCCGGGTACCGCCGGCAGGGATATGAATGTAGCAGGCAAACTCATATAAGAAATGTAATGAAAGTAATAGGCGACCAGGGGCATGGTGGCCAGTACAGCCCCCAGCGTGACGGAAAAGCTGGTGATAGTGAAATTGAGGGCTGTGGATATTTCCCGGTTGCCCTGCACGATCAATTGCTGACTTTGAGCCTGAATTAAGGGTGTCAGAAAGATCAGCCCGGCCATCGCCGCAAAACTGAGTTGAAAGCCGACATCGCTCAGAAGACGTGGGGTGATGGCCAGCATGATCGCCGCTGCCAGGGTGAGCGCGGCTAATGCGCTTTTCTGCCGGCCGAGCCAGACGGCCCAGAGCCACAGACTGGCCATAAGGCTGGCCCGAAACGCCGAAGGGCCCAATCCGCTCAAAATCGCATAGAGCCAGATCAATCCCAGGGCAAACAGGATGTAGGTTGGCCGATGCCTGCCGAATATCCAGGCCCCGGCACCGAGAGCGATCCCGGCCATGATACTGACGTGAATGCCGGAAATTGCCAGGAGGTGTGCGGTGCCTGAGCGGGAAAAATCGGTTTTCACCTCCGGTGTAATGGAACTCCTGTCGCCCAGCAGCATGGCTTTTGCCAGGGCGCACTGGGGGTCGGGCAAAGCCTTTTCCAGCGAGGAGGTCATGCTTCGCCTCAGATGGTGTATTCCTTCCAGAAAATCGGATTTGTAGCCGCTTCCGACCAGATTGATATCTTCCGGCGTGTAGATGACCGAGTAGATACCCTGCCGGGCCAGATAGGCAGCAAAATCGAAATCGGATTGGTTCTCAAATGATCGGGGGGAGGTGATCTCTCCGCTGAACCGGATCGAATCACCGTAGTGATAATACGGAAAATCGCGCGAACCTAACGATAAATATTTCGGGGCATAAAGGTGAAGCTTCCCGGATACCGTTTCCCATTCCTCGCCGGCCGAGCGTATTTTCTTTGCTTCAATTTCCAGAAGCGTAGTGCGGTCTTTGATTACCGGGGCAGCGGCGACGGTTCCTTCTATTTCATACAACCCTCGATAGCCCTGCAGTTCATCCCCTTGCGGGACCGACTGTGATCGAATTATGCCGCCGAGCAGGAGAACCAGGCAAAGTCCGATCCAGGGAAGATGGTTTTTCACAGGCATTCTGAAAGAAAGCAGGCTGCCGATAGCCAGCAATCCGGCTAAAGGGATGATCACGGCCCAGGGTACTTCGAATCTCGTGCCCAGGTAAATACCCAGGACCCATGCGGTGCTAAGATATGCAAGCCTCATTCTAGTGCACTGTGATTTTATCGGCGAGTTTTTCGAAGGTGGCCTCTCCGATGCCCTTTATTTTCTTAAGGTCTTCAGTTTCTTCGAAGCGGCCGTGTTCAGTTCGATATTCGATAATCGCCCGGGCGGTAGCCTGCCCGATTCCCGGTAAAGCTTCCAGGAGCCAATCCTCGGCGGTGTTGATGTTAATACGCTGTATGGAATCGCCTTGCCCATAAACATGAATGTGATCGCCGTCTCGCAGATGCCTGGCCATGTTAATGCTCGATTGGTCCGCAATGTCTGTGAACCCGCCGGCTGCTTCTATGGCGTCTTCCGTCCGGTTGCCTTCAGACAAAGTATACAAACCGGGAACCATCACCTCCCCGCTTACGTCAATGACAATCTCCGCGGAGGGCTCGGCCAATACAATTTCGACCGGTCCGCCGGAGGTGTTTCGCTGGATAATATAAACAACAGCGCCGGCAGCGATGGCCATAATTAGCAAAACGATAACAACGATTTGCAGTTTCTGCATGGGCTCATTCGATAGTATGCGGTAAGCAATAGCGCAAGTCAAGAGAGTTTACGCTGTTTATGTTTTCTTTATTATTTGCTCGTGAAAAAGGCTGCCGATTCACAGGCTTGCAGGCCGCCAACAGATGGTCTGCTATAATAGTGGCTAACAGATTGTATCCTTACGGATGCTGGTTTGTTCAGCCGATATTGGTTCTTCACGGGCGATGGCATACAGCTTCCAACGGTTGAAGGAGGTCGAAATGGAACCGGAACGGAAATTACTGCATCTACATGAATCGGAAACAGTGGTGGTCCATGCCGCTTCGCGAATTTTCTCAGCATATATCACAGCCGGAAAAGTTGACGAGCAGAACGAAGCCGAGATGCTGGGGAAATCGATCGAGATTGCACTGGAGATGGCCCGCAGGACCGATAAGCTGGTCATGGATGATGCCGAAGTCAAGAAGCGCAGCGGTAAGCTGGCATACTAGGCCTGGTTGCGTGCTATTGACAACCCGGTAAATGTGAAGCTAATATAACTATTGCAATAGCATTACTGATATTAATCAACTCATGGTGTATCTTTGGGTAATTGCGGCAAATATCCGTTACGGACTATAATTACATTGGTGACCGGGTAATTCCAAGCGCAAGGAGGTGAATAAGTGTCAATAAACATCGAAAAGGTTGAAGGCCTGGCTGAATTTATGGAAGAGAAGGGCATCCGGGATGAGGACGTGATGAAGGTTATTGAGGAAGCGGAATCTTCCGGCGAGAAGCTATATAAACCGGATACTCCGGATTGCCTGGCAAAGGGCAAATGCGGGGAATGCTGGGTGTTTGCGGAATACAGCATCAAAGGCGACAACAACTACCAGGTTCATAAAGCCTATAGCATGAAGACGGATTTCGCGGAGGAGATGTAGTGATGGCAGAATGGCATTGTCATAAATGTAAAGTGGAAGTCAACGAACAGGAGATAGAACTCACGTATATGGATATGCCCGGTTTCCAGCCTGCGTGGGTATGCCCCAGTTGCAACAGCAGGTGGGTTTCCTACGATGTTGTTTACGGCAATATTGTACCCGGTGAAGAGGAACTTGAGGCGAAACTGGAATAGCGCAGCAGGTGTTGTTGGTTAAAAGTTACCGGTTTTCCCTGGCCACATGGGTTGATATGTCATTTCCGCCTTCGTGTAAGCTTATACGTAAGATTTCATCAGTCGGGTAGGTTTCTTTATGCAAGATGCAGACATATCAACCAAACACACCATCACCCGGGCTTATGAAGCCGAGAGATTCAACCGGGTGATGGATGAAGCTCTCCATCCGGGCGGACTGGAGCTGACGGCCCGGATGGCCGAGGTAGCCGGGATACGGTCTGGCCTTCGCGTGCTGGATATCGCTTCGGGGCGGGGGACCACTGCCTGTTTTCTTGCTGAGACTTCAGGTTGCCACGTGGTCGGAATAGATCTCTCCGTCCTTTCAACCTCGCTTGCCAGGCGGAAGTCCGGCCTCTGGAAAATTTCAGACAGTACGGATTTCCTTCAGGCGGATGCGGAAAACATGCCCTTTCGAGATTCCTTCTTTGATGTCGTCGTTGGCGAATGCTCTTTCTCATTGCTTACCGATAAAGAGAGTGGTGCTATGGAAATCGCCCGGGTCCTGAAACCGGGCGGGAAACTGGTGCTCACCGATGTGATCCTTTCCCATCCTGTTAGTTCCGATTTGCGCCACAGCCTGACTTTCGATTGCTGTTTTTCCGGGGCCCAGACACAGAATGGATACATGGATATCTTTGCCGCCGCCGGGCTCCAGTACGATCACTTTGAGGATCATTCCCGCTCACTCAAGAAGGTGACATACCAGGTAATTACCGGCTACGGGTCGCTCTCCGCCTTCTGGGAACAGTTCGGTTCCCGGACGTCTCTCTGCTGCCCCGCAAGCGAGGGGGGCACTAGTTCCCGCAGGCTATGGCTGAGAATGTTTCGTGAGACCAAACCCGGTTATGGATTGTTTTCCTTCTGGAAACCGGATTAGTTGGCCACAGAGATTTATGGGAAGATAGCAGGCCGATATTTTTTTCTGAGTGGAATCGAACCGTCAAAAATTGAAAACATAGCAAAGAATGCCTCTCAGGCTGTCCGAAATTGCATGGTCTTTAACTTTCGTAGCGCGACCCTTCAGGGTCGCAAACAGGCGAGGCTGAAGCCTCGCACTACGTTTTGTGGTGCCTGAGCCGTTATTCTGAAGTTTTCGGACAGCCTGTCTGCGGTGAATTAAATGAAACACGAGACCAAAAGCTTGTGTCCTATCTGTCTAAAAGTGATCCCTGCCCAGCGGGTGCAGGACGGGCAGGACGTATTTATTCAAAAAACGTGCCCCGATCATGATATGTATAGAACGATCATCTGGCGGGGTGAGCCGGGGTATCTAGATTGGAGCACAGGTGTTTTTGCTCCAGGTCCGCAAACACGGCAGACCGAGACCATCAATGGGTGCCCCTACGATTGCGGCATCTGCCCGGAACATAAGGCTCAAAGTTGTACTATTCTGATGGAAGTCACCGACCGGTGTAACCTCAACTGTCCAGTATGCTTTGCCAGTTCCGATGCATCATCGGACATGGACCCGGGTATTGAGGAAATCAGGGGTATGCTGGAAACGGTTCTTCAAGCGGCAGGAGCACCGCCCCTTCAATTAAGTGGCGGCGAGCCGACGCTTCGAGACGACCTGCCGGAGATCATCTCAATGGCCAAGCAGATGGGATTCCCCCACGTTCAGGTCAACACCCATGGACTGCGCCTGGCCCGGGATGTAGACTACCTCGAGCGGTTGCAAGCCTCAGGTGTGGACTTAATCTATCTTCAGTTCGATGGCGTTTCGGATGAAGTCTACCGGAAGATCAGAGGAGTCGATTTGTTCGCATCGAAAGTGAAGGCAATCGAAAACTGCGCGGCGGCAAAGATCGGGGTGCAACTGGTGCCGACCGTGATCCCCGGGGTCAACGGCCATGAGATCGGTGCGATTGTTCAGTTTGCCCGAAGGTATATCCCGGTGGTTAAGGGCGTCCATTTTCAGCCTGTAAGCTACTTTGGCCGGTATCCGGTTCATCCCACAGACTCAGACAGGATCACGACCCCGGATGTCCTCAGGGCGCTGGAAGAACAAACGGGCGGCGAGGTTAAGGCCGGTAATTTTCTCCCGCGCCGCCGGCATGATTCGCACTGCGGGTTTTCCGGCTTCTTTGTCCTAACCGAAGATGATCGGCTGGTCTCCACCACCGTTTTCAAACCGAGGGAAAAATCTACTGCTACCTGCAGCGAAACAGCCGGGATCGTTTCCGATAATCGCCAGCCCTCAGACCATGTGCGTAAATTCATCACGGAGAAATCGAGGTATATCGAGCCGAATCCGGAATTGATACGGCAGCAGAAGGAAGGTACGCTGAAACGGTTTCTGGAGCGGGCTCGAACCCATTTTCTCTCTATTTCAGGAATGCCTTTTCAGGATGCGTGGACCGTTGACCTGGAGCGATTGCAGGGGTGCTGTATCCACGTGATCACACGCCGGCACAAACTGGTGCCGTTTTGTTCGTACTATCTAACGAGTGCCAGCGGTGAGAGATTGCAGGCTCGGCGGGAATGATTCGTATATACCCCTCACTCTAACTCTCTTCCGCCACGGCGGACGAGAGGACTTCCTTTCTCGCTCTTCCTTGGGGGAGAGGGCAGGGGTGAGGGTGAAACACATGACGTAATAGGGACATGACAAACAGCTCATTACCGGAAGGCCTGATAACTGACGAAGCACTGGAAGTTTTTCGAACCCGTGTTGGCTCGAAGCTGAGGGTGAATAACGTCTTCAACGAGATCGCTTGCAGGGAAGCTATTCGGAAATTTGCCGATGGTATCGGTGATCCGAATCCGTTGTGGCGAAATGGAGAATATGCGAAATCCACCAGCTACAAACAGCTTCCCGCCCCGCCTTCCTGGGTAGCCAGTGTCTTCCCTGCCTGGGTATTGCAGGGTTTGCCGGGCGTGCATGCCTTTCAAACCAGCGCGGAATGGGAGTTTTACCGACCGGTGATGGAAAACGACCGGGTTGTGCCGGAGTGTATATTTACTAATTTCCGTGTGCTGAACAGCCAGTTCGCCGGCCGGTCGGTGCTTGAACGTCAGGAAGCTCGATATTATGACCAGTCAAACCGGTTGTTGGCACAAGCCAAAGTGGCTGGCTTAAGAGCGGAGCGATCCGCAACCCGTCAGAGGGGAACTCATGACCACCTGGAGTTACCGCATCCCTGGACGGAGCCGGAACTTCAGGCGATTGAAGCAGAGGTGCTCGCCGAGGAAATCCGGGGGGATACTCCTCGCTATTGGGAGGAGGTCCAAATTGGGGATAAACTGCCGCAAGTCGTGCGGGGTCCCCTGGGTCTTTCCGACATAATTGCCTACTGCATCGGGGCATCCCCAGTGCAAATCAAGGCCCACGGCGTGGCATTGGCCGAATATCGCCAGCATCCGGCCTGGGCTTTTCGGGATCCGAGGACAAGCGCTCTCGAGCCGGTATATGGTGTCCATTACAATCAGTCAGCCGCGAGTTCCGCCGGGCTTCCCTATCCTTACGATACGGCGGTGCAGCGGCATTGCTGGCTGATAAACTTGCTTACTAACTGGATGGGGGATAACGGATGGTTGAAGCGGAGTTATGCCAGATACCGGAGTTTTGTATATCTCTCGGATGTGTTGTGGATTCGCGGCACGGTTTCAGCGAAGTTTGTTGATGATGCAGGTGAGTACTGCGTCGATATTAGAACCACTGCTACCAATCAGAGGGGGGAAGAGGTAATGCCGGGCATCTCCACTGTGGTGCTGCCTTCCAGGGAACATGGGACGAATGCGGTAGAGAAGCGAATGGAGGATCGATAACATGGCACTGGATGTCTGGGTAATCGGCACCAATCCTCCGTGCCCGCGTTGTGCATTGCTGGGGCAGAGAGTCGAAAACGTGATGAAAACGGATGACATTGCAGGTATTTGCCGGCATTTTAGTTGGGATGATTCGCAGGTGCATCAACTTGCCAAATCGCTCGGTTTTCAGATTGGAACAGCTAAGGATGTGGCCCGGCTGTATAATGTGGAAATGGATCTGGATTCCGTTACGCAAATCATTGCCCGGCAGATATATGCTGTTGCTCAGCGTAGACAGTGTGCCCCGGACGAGGTGTCGCAGGCGGAGCGATGGACGCCTGAACTGGATGTAGCTCTTCACCCTTTTCAGGAGATCGCCCGGAACAACGGTTTTTTGATGACACCGGTGCTGGTTGTTGACGGTGTGGTAAAATGGCATGGAAGTGTCCCTTCGGAAGAGTGGATTGCCGGGCAGTTACTCAGGAGATAGAATCGATAATATGAAAGATGCCGAAGAAGAGATTCAAAACGCAGAACTGGGATTTGCCTTTGGTACATTTGAGGAGATATTCAGGAAGGATCCTCACGAGTGTACCTGCCATTCGTGCAACGTGCCCCTGACACTGGATTGCTATAGCTGTGGCAAAAACGATTGGGAACTG
>CAZDMY010000035.1:0-11460 GCA_964506405.1 uncultured Dehalococcoidia bacterium
CTCGGTGGCGGTCTTATCTTTTTGAGATTCCTTCATATGCGATTCCAGAAGTACCACATCATGATGGCCGGAAAGGATCTGGGCCATCGCCACATACACGGCATTCAGCCCATCTTCGCATACCTTGTCCTCATGCTGCAGGTGGGCTCCCACCACATGCTGGATATTCATGTTGGAGATCGTCCGGCCATCCCAGAAATCCTGGGAGCAGGTGACGGCGGACTCGATTTCCCACAGGGTGAGCCCGGTTTCTTCGAGAAGCGGCTTAATCGATTCCCAAGACAGTTCCTCTTCGTTTACATCGCATCGATTGGGGTGATATTTGGTTTGGGCGACTGCCACAATCCCCACTCTTTCAACCATGTATACCTCCTTGTTTTTTAAAGCCGGTAGCGGCTGACCTCAACAATTAACGGTTGATCAAGGCTCTGTTCAATACCCATACGAACGGCTCGCATTCCTGAGAATAGCAACAGAAGATTCCTTTGTCAATGTCAATTTGTATTGATAGTTGCCCCGTTATCTTACTAAATGGTCCCATTATCAAGACATCACTTGGCATTCGGACAGAGATTTCCCCGATTTCTTTACACTTTGCCGCAACGCCTGTGCAATCATATAATGCGGATTGAATTATAACATCATTCTATCAAGGTGTCAACGGTAACTGGTGCATTGGTTTACAAATGATGTCTTTTATGCTACCATTGCAATCAGTCCGAAATAAAATACGGGGTATATGGTTCGTTTTGGAAAATCCACTTTTAGAGGTTTCGATTGCTGCCAAGCCCGATCTGGACCCACTCGATTTGATGATCCTGGGGGAAATGGAGATTGACGGCCGGCGTTCCGCCTCAAGTCTGGCAAAAAACCTGGGTATCAGCCGGGCATACGCCGGGCGCAGGCTCCAGCGATTACTCGATCAGCAGGTGACGCGAATCGTCGCCTTCACCAACCCACTCGTACTGGGATATCAGACCGTGGCTATAATCGGCATCCAGGTTTTGCCCAGTGAAATCAACCGGGCTGCCCAGGCCCTCTCTCAGTATCCTAATATATACCTTATGCTGATCACCGCCGGCCAGCAGGATATCATCATCTGGACCATGTTCCAGTCACCCTCGCATCTATCTGAATTCCTTTGCAGCGAACTGGGAGCAGTCCCGGGGATTACCTCAACCGAGACAATGATGATTCTTGAAATGAGAAAGCTCTCATTTTCCTTCGTTACTGCTGCCACTGTAGAAAAGGGTTCCCAGCCAAAGGCCGGGACGGTTTCGCCGTTTCAACAATTTTCGACGGATACCAAAGTGGAGCTGGATAAACCCGACCTGATAATGCTCAAGGAACTGGAAAAGGATGCCAGGCAACCTATTTCAGAACTGGCCAGGAAGATGGGGACCAGCCGGGCAAGCGCCAGCCATCGGTTGCAGCGACTGCTGGAAACTCAGTTGACCCGGATCGTGGCCTTCACGAACCCTTTCATACTGGGATTCAATTTTTTTTCACTGATCGGCATCAAGGTATCACCAGGTCAGATCGAGGCTGCAGTTGAAAGGCTATGCATTTTCCCGGATCTCTTCATGGTTGCCAAAACGGCCGGCCGCTATGATATCATCGTATGGGCAGTGTTCAAAACGCCTTTGGATCTTTCCGCATTCCTGATGGGAGAGCTGGCCCAAACACCCGGTATAACTTCCACGGATACGATCATCGCCTTAGAGCTAAGGAAGATGTCCTTTATGTATCTGGCATCTTCTCTACGCGGGGAGGAGTAACAAATTGGATATTCAATTTACACCCGAACAACAGCAGTTCGAAAGGGAAATTTTCAGGTACCTGCGAGATCAGCAGCCGCCTGGTTTAAGAGAGGAGCTCGTTGATTACGTCGAGGGCGAGGGGCCGCTGTGCCGCCAGTTCGTCAGGAAAATGGGGGAGGATGGCTGGATGGGCATCGGCTGGCCGAAAGAATACGGCGGTCAGGACCGCACCCCGATCGAGCAATACATTTTCTTCGATCTGGCGCTCGGTTATTTCGGAATTACCATCCCGGTACTGACGCTGATGACCGTCGGCCCCACCATCATGAAGGTGGGCAGCGAAGAACAGAAAAGGAAGTACCTGCCACCCATTCTTACCGGAGATATCACCTTCGCTATCGGTTATACGGAGCCGGAGGCGGGAACCGATCTATTTTCCCTGAAAACCACCGCAGTCAAAGACGGTGACGACTATGTTATCAACGGACAGAAGATTTTCACTTCGATGGGACATTTTGCCGATTATTTCTGGCTGGCCGCACGAACCGACCCCGACCCATCCAGGAAACATGCCGGAATTTCCATATTTATCGTCGATGCTAAAAGCCCCGGCATCACGATTCAACCGACGCACGTAATGGGCGGTTTCAGAGTCAACCAGGAATTTTTCGATAACGTACGCATTCCTAAGGAAAACCTGATCGGGCAGGAAAATAAGGGTTTCCAGTATATGATCACCCAACTGGCACACGAGCGCATCAATCTCGTGCCGCACTCAACTTCAATCCGGCTTATCGAATACACCTCCAACTGGGCCACCGAGACAAAGCGCAATGGGAAACTCGTTATCGATGAACCGTGGGTCCGCAACAAACTGGCAGAGATGACCGTCGAAATGGAAGTCCTCAAGGTACTCAATCATCGAACTGCCTGGCTGATGACGCAGGGAGAAACCCCGCATGTGGAATCAGCTATGGTCAAGTGCTTCGGAAGCGAGCAGTTTATAAGGATCAGTAAGGGGTGCCAGGAAATCCTCGGACCTTTCGGCCAGCTCAAGATCGGTTCCAAATGGGCACCGGCCGATGGTTGGATTGAACGGGTGGCTCAAATGGAATTGATCCTGACCTTTGGCGGCGGTACCAACGAGGTGATGCGCGACATCATCGCCATGATGGGCCTCGGAATGATGAAGTCAAGATGAAAAATCAATAATTATATCGCAAAATGCCTCTGTGGCTGGAAGAGGAAAACATGATCGAAACCTTTGACGGAAAAACACCCCGCATCGCCGGGACGGCCTTTGTGCATCCCTCCGCCCACATCCGTGGTGATGTAGAAATCGGCGAATATTCCATTATCTGGCCCGGCGCTTCGATTGCAGGTGACGACGGTCTGATCAGAATCGGCAATTGCGTTATGATCGAGGATAACGCGGTCGTCCATGGCGGATCTTACGAACACTGGAAAGAGGGGAGAAAAAGCCTGCTTCAGATAGGCGATTTTGTTACCATCGGCCATAGCGCCGTCGTTCACAGTAATCGGATCGGAAGCCGCGTGCTGATAGGCATGAACTCGACAATCCTGTCGCATACTGAGATCGGGGATTACTGTATCGTCGCCGCCGGCACGGTAGTTCCTGAAGGGACTGTTGTGCCGGATCGATCGCTGGCCGCCGGAAATCCGGCTAAGGTCATACCTCTGGCGCAGAAACACGTCGATATGTTTAGTGGAAATGAAGATAACCTGTCCTTTTATGTGGAGTACATTCGAAAATGGCGGGAGGGAATTTGATTTATGATCATGATCCAGGTATGCATTCCCCCTCTCTCTAACTCTCTCCCGCGAGGGGCGAGAGAACTGATATTACCTTACCTGTTACCCATGTGCCAGGTCTATTCTGTTAACAGTGTACCCGGTTTGTACCGGAGAACTCCCTCTCCCTTGATGGGAGAGGTTAGGTGAGGGTGAAAACCAGGCATAGTGATATTTCATAAAGCTATAGGAGTATTATCATGGATTTCTCACTAAGCGAACAGCAGGAGCTTTTCAGAAAAGAGACCCGGAACTTCCTCGATTCCGAGTATCCCAGGAAACTGATCAAGGAACTGGAGGAAAGCGATTTGGGGTATTCGTTGGAAATCTGGGAGAAGATGGCGGAAATCGGATGGCTGGGGCTGGCCGTTCCCGAGGAGTACGGAGGCGTCGGCGGGGGATTGATCGACCTGGCCATTCTTTTTGAAGAAGTGGGGAAAACCGCCTGCCCTACCCCTTTGTTTAATACCCTGGTTCTTGGCGTGCTGCCTCTGCTGGAAGCCGGAAGTGAGAACAAAAAAAGGGAAATCCTGCCCAAAGTCATCGAAGGCGCTGCCATTCTCACCCTTGCGCTTAACGAGCCGGAAACCGACGATCGACCGGAGTTTTTCACCACCACGGCAGTCAGAGATGGGGATGGTTTTCGAATCACCGGCACCAAGCTGTTTGTTCCCTATGCCCATGTTGCCGATTATATTCTGGTGCCGGCGGTAACCGGGAAGATCACCCAACAGGGCGGCATCAGCGTTTTCATCGTCCGAAAAGGAGCGGAGGGAATCCGCGTAACCCCGCTGAATACTGTAGCAGCCGATCAACGGTTCGAGGTGATCTTCGAAAACGTCCGCGTTTCGCCAGATGATCTGGTTGGCCGCCTCGATGATGGCTGGGGAGTGATCGATTCAACGCTGCGCAAGGCGACCGCACTTCAATGCGTAGAAGCCGTCGGCGTGATGCAACAGGCAATGGCCATGACGGCCGAGTACACCACTAATCGGTATCAATTTGGCCAGCCGATCGCCAAATTCCAGGCGGTGCAGCATCGCATGGCCGACATGCTTACCGACACCGAAGGGGCTCGATGGCTCTCATACAGAGCTGTTTCCCTGCTCGAAAAGGGCCAGCAGGCGGATCGGGAGGTGGCAATTGCCAAAGCGTGGACAGGTGAGGCCTGTCAGCGCGTTGCTTACGCGGCCCACCACCTGCATGGCGGCATCGGGATGGACCTCGATTACGATCTGCACTACTATTTCGAATGGGCCAAATCCCGCCAATTGAATCAGGGGGCATCGTGGATGCACCTTGCAACGATCAAACCGTGGATATGGCCCGAGGTTATAATAGACTAGGAGGTGGTTAATGGATAAGGATGGGATAAACAAGTACTTTGAGACTTACAGCTCTGACTTCGACCAGGCCATCGATACTTATTACACGGATGATATCGACTTTGAATACCCGGGAGGAAAGTTTCAGGGCAAAGAAGCCGTGCGCGGCTACTTTGCTAAAGTCCACCAGAAGTTTAACGAGATATTGAGGCCGGTCAACCTGCTCATTGAAGGCAACAGAGTCGCTGCCGAGGTGGAAGCCGAATTACAGGCGTTGATCGATTTCCCTGATTTCGGCGGAAAACCCTTCAATAAGGGCGAATCGCAATTCACAACGTACGGAATCTTCTATGATTTACGAGATGATAAAATCTGCCGGGTGAAGATCTATCGGCCTTAATGAGGATAAATATGAAACGCCACGCAAAACTGACGGTTCTGGGATTGGTAATACTGATATCGCTTTCCGCTCTGGCTGCATGCGGTGGCGATGATGAAAAGAAGTCCCCGCCACCCACCGGGGAGACCCCGGGCCAGACCGAGGATGTGGTCATCACCATCGGAAACCTCACCGATAAAACGGGCCCCGCTTCATCGTCGCTTCAAATGATGGATATGGCGCTGGAAGACATGGTCAAGTACTACAACGATAACAATCTGATACCGGGGGTTCAGATAGAAGTGATAAGCTACGACGCCCAGTACGATGCTTCGAAACACGTGCCCGGCTACAAATGGCTGATCGCAAGAGGCGCGGACCTGATTTATTGCGCCGATCCGAATGCCCTGGAAATTTTGAAGCCGAGAGCCGATGAGGACAAGATGCTGCTGTTTGCTTCGTCCGCTCAGGATGCCCTGCTAAGCAATCCCGGATACGCCTTCTGCGCCGGAACCCACCCCAGCGATCTGGTATATACTCTCATGGACTGGGTCATTGCCAATCGATGGGATTGGCAAACAAACGGCCCGGCAAGAGTCGGGATTGTCGGATGGAACAGCGCCAACATCAGGTCGGCCGCTGAAGGCATGGAAGCCTACTGCAACAACAATCCCGGTCGGTGCGACTGGGGCGGTTTATTTGTCATCGAGCACGGATTCATGTGGCAATCGGAAGTGGAAGAGACCAAGGACTACGACTTTCTTTACCCTCCGATGGCCCCGATGGTCAGCTTCGCCAGGCAGTATAGTGACGCCGGGGGCAAGGCCAAATTTGTCGGTGTAGATGCCCATGCCGCCTTCTTCAGCCTGATATCGGATGCGGGCATGTGGGAAGAGGTCGACGGAATGGTATTTGCCCGCGAATCCGCCTGGTGGAACGAGACCGGAGAGCTTATCGACCTGACTCGCAAGCTGGTCGAGGAAAACCATCCCGACCGGGCCGATGAGATCAAGGAGAGCGGAGTGGGATATCTGGCCACCAGTCATGCACTGGCCACCTGCGAAACCATTAAATCTGCCGCCGAGGAAGCCGGACCGGCTAATATCGATTCCGACGCTCTCTACCAGGCGGCTCAAAACCTGGTCCTGACGGTTGACGGCATCGAGCATTATTCATTCAGCGAGACTAAGCGACTGGGGAACAATCATGTGGCCATCTATGAGGCGCGGGCAGCCGACGAGGATATGTTCCGCATCAGCGAATGGCTCCCGCTGGTCCATATGCCCAGGGATTAAAGGCAAGTTTGAAATTAAGAGGAAGCGTATGTGGAAAACGAAAATAACGGAAATGTTCGGAATCGAGTATCCCATCATCCAGGGGGCCTTCGGCACCTTCGGAACGGCGGATTTCGCGGTGCCGGTCTCCGAAGCCGGAGGATTGGGGATGATCACCGCCGGCGGATTCGGCACGGCGGAGCGGTTCCGTGAAGAATTGAAAAAAGCCAAATCGATGACAGACAAGCCGTTAGCGGTGAACCTCACGGTCATGGGATGCCCGGAGATCGAACAGATGCGGGATGTCATTATTGAAGAAGGGGGGGTTGTTGCTGTAGAGACGGCACCGATGCGAGCCGATTTCCTTGGCAAACCCTGTCAGGAAGCCGGGATCAAATGGATTCACAAAGTGGGCAGCGTCAAGCATGCCCTTTCCGCCGAACGGCAGGGTGCCGACGCGGTGGTGATCGTCGGGCTGGAAGGGGCCGGTTTCAAGGCCATGGATCAGTTGACAACGATGATCAACATTCCCTGGGCAGTGCGCTGTATGAAAATACCAGTGATCGCCGCCGGCGGCATTGGCGACGCCCGGGGGTTCATGGCTGCCTTAATGCTGGGTGCCGAGGCCGTCTACATGGGAACCGCGTTCATGACTACACAGGAGTGCCCGATATCAGCTAAGTACAAGCAGTTCCTGGTAGATGCGGACCCCACGAATCCCACCATACGTACCAAGTGCCTGACCCCACCGAATCAGGAAGAGGTTGGCAAACTTATGGCCCAGCGGGATCAGATGCCGGAGCACGAGTGGTTGTGGAAGCTGGAACAGGCGATGGCGGGTGGCGCCGCTGGTGACCTGCCTGCAGATATGTCGGCCGAGGGGCTGGAAGCCGAGGTACTGCGATCTGTGCCCGGATCGCTGGCGGTCGGTGTAAGGAACGAAATACAGACCATCAGGGAATTTATTGACACCATGATCGGCGAAGCGGAAGAAATCCGGCGCCGCTGGTCGATCCAATAGAAATGCAGGGGCAGACCCCTGTATCTGCCCAATTGTGTCTGCCCAAATAAGGAGGATCCAAATGCCAGAAATGGGGAAAGCAGCCGTCTACGTTGGAGTCGGAAAGCCATTTGAAATCCGGGAATATCCGGTGCCGGACCCCGAGCCAGGCGCTATTGTGGTCAGGATTACCATGGCCACGATCTGCGGGTCCGACCTGCACATGTGGCGGGGAGAGCTGGATCTGGTCAATCACGTCGGACTGCAACTGCCCGCCATCATCGGGCACGAGATGACCGGCAGCGTCGCCAAACTGGGAGCAGGGGTGACCACCGATTCAGCCGGCCAGCCGCTCGCCGAAGGGGATCGCATCGTGTACCGTTATTTCAATCCCTGTGGCCGCTGCCCGGCGTGTTTGAGAGGGGAGGACGCCGCCTGCGCTATGAACCTCCTGTTCCCCTTCAAATCCGCTGAACCCTGGCCGCATTTCACCGGTGCCTACGCCCAGTACTACTACCTGCAACCCGACCAGACCGTGATAAAGGTTCCGGATGATCTGACGGACGAGATGGTTGCGCCGGTTAACTGCGCCCTTTCCGAGGTTATCTACGGACTGGAAAAGGTGAACTTAAGTTTTGGAGAGACCATCGTGATTCAGGGTGCCGGCGGACTGGGCATCAACGCCACCGCCGTCGCCAAAGACCGGGGAGCCGGCAAAGTGATCGTAATCGACAGCATCGATGACCGGCTGGAACTGGCTAAGGCATTCGGGGCGGATGAGATTATCGATATGAAACAGTATCCGACACCTGAAGAGCGCATGATGCGTGTGATGGAACTGACCGGATTTCGAGGGGCGGATGTGGCTGCAGACCTGGTTGGTTTCCCGGCGGTCATCCCCGAGGGCTTGAGCATGCTGGGTATGGGAGGAAGATACCTGGAGATCGGCAATATCAGCCCCGGCGTGACGATGCAGTTAGACCCTTCCTCGCTGGTGAGCGGGAACAAAAGCATTCATGGGGTGCTCTACTACGATAAGAAGTCGATCAGGAATGCCGTCGAATTCCTGAGCCGAAGCAAGGGAAAATACCCGTTCGATAAAATCCTGGCCAAATCATACCCGCTGGAACAGATCAACGAGGCATTTGAGGCCCAGGACAAAGGGCTGGTCTCCAGGTCAGCAATTGTTCCGTAGAAGATGAAATCCCCCGATCTCCCTTTGGGGGAGAGAATTAGAGAGAAGGGGGGAAATAGCGCGAGACATTAGCCCGCTACGAAGCGGCCCTGAAGAGGCGCACTACAAACACCATAAGGAGGTGCGGTGTGGATACTATCGAAGCGATCTATGGCAGAAGAAGCGTACGGGCTTATAAAACCGATCCCGTTCCTAAAGATATTCTAGAAAAAATCATGCAGGCTGCGATGCAGGCCCCTTCGTGGGAGAATACCCAGCCCTGGGAGTTTGCGGTGGTAGGCGGGGAGATGATGTCCCGCCTTCGGGCTGCCATCACCGAAAAAATGAAAGCCGGTGAAAAACCAAATCTGGATATCCCCTGGCCGAAATTCACCGGACCCCATCACGAGCGCTCGCGGGCTCTGGGCAAAAAGCTCCTGCCTGAGATCGGCCTGGATAAAAAAGATATGGGCCAGTGGTGGACCGCCATGACCCAGTTTTTCTATGCCCCCTGCGGTGTGATCGCCTATATGGAATCGTCTCTCAGTGAATGGTCGATCCTGGATATGGGGCTGGCCCTGGAAAACCTGATGATCGCTGCCTGGCATTACGGTGTGGGAACATGCGCCATCTCCGCAGGCGTGATCTATCCGGATGTTTTACATAACTTACTAAACATCCCGGAATCCAAGCGTATAATCTTAGGCGTGGCCGCCGGATACCCGGATTTAACCAGCCCGAAGGCGACGTTTCGTTCCGACAAAGAACCTTTGGGAAACCTGGTAACCTGGCACGGGTTGTAACATAATTAATAGACCAGTTAGTTTACTCAAGGTAAAAGAAGATTACGTTATCAGTGAAAACTAATTGGCCCCAAACCTCGTTTTTTCGCGTTATTCCTTAGATATTCTAAAACATCACGATCTTTTTCTTGCCAAAACTTCGGATATTCTGGTTCTGTAGCTAAATGATATTTTTGTTTCGCAGGAATATCTGATTTTCCAACCTGATGAAGCACTAGTTGGGCAATACGTAGTCCAGGGTACAAGCGAATCGCAGTTTCTCCATAATTCACAAGTTCCAGCGTAATACACCCTTTATAGCCGGGATGAACTTGAACAGCTGTTGCAGAAAGCAGACCTATTCTTCCATATGACGATCTAGTGATCACTGAGGCACTTAAGTCTCTAGGAAGCGCAACATATTCAAGGGTGCTAGCAAGAACAAGCATATCAGGATGCAATACAAGAGGAGACCCTAAAGGCAGGTCTACTCTTTGTAATACCTTCATAATTTCGTCTTCTGATACTTCCAGTGGATCTATAAGATTAATCTCCGCACGTTGAGTCATTAGGAATTTAGTACCAAGCCTCAGGTCTATTGCACCACCTTGTATTTGTGTATTAGGGTCAATTAATGGACTAACCACAAGTCGGTCCTCGAAAGTTGGGTAATATAGTCGTTCAAGAAGTTGCTGGTTACCTAAGAATGATGGTAATAATGATTTGGACTGATAGTTTCCTGGCGTTTTAGTGCTTATCCGTTTTTTTCTTGCCTTCGCCATACTGTTTCTCCATTCCTCCAATCTTGGAACATACAGCTTGTCTCAACGGCTCTTGCCAATAATTGGTTCACCTTTATCATTGTCATTATATCGGCATCTTCACTGTCCACGCCTACCATTTCTTTGATTTCAGCCATTCCATGGAGATAATATAGATTACCCGTATTTAGTATCGCAGCGATACTGGCAGGATTCGTTTCACGTGATTTAATGTCGAGAATTTCGCAGGGTGGAATTCCGTTTTTGAGATACTCAAACAAAGGAGGAACTTCAATATTAAAGTGTTTCGCACTAAATTCTGTACCTCGGCTGGCTATTCTTACTCTTTTGGTTATTCTCTTTCTGGCAAGTTCTATACTTCGCATGGCAACATATCGGCCGCCTGTTGGTATCGAGCATGTTGATTTGACAAAACCTACCCAATATTGCAATTCGTTTTTTATTATATTCATATCCTTCGATGGCTTGAAGTATCCTAAGTCTCTAAGTTCATCTAGCATAAACCTAATGCGCATTCGAGATGAAGGATGTTTATCACCAAATATATCCATTATATTTAAGGCCAATGATATTTTTACAAATGAACAGAAATAGGCGGGGCCATACCTTCTAACTGCTATTAGATCGGCAACAAGTTCGCTCAGCCAAGCACGTAATACCATATCAGTATCTGCAAATAGTTCGATAGGTGAAATATTGCGATCTTTAGCTTCCTGTCGCACTGCAGATTTGACAATTCTAACGTCTCCAGACGATATCATATCCGATGATATTTTATGAATATGGTCCTCTAAATGCGTTACTTCGTGTCCCAACATTACCGTATGAAGTAGAATATTGGGAGCTTCAACAGCAGGATATGACATTATGATTATCCATTCTGGTAATTTGTTTTCTTGTGGAGTTTTATCTCTAACGTAAGGAATTAACGCATTCCTAACTTGATCTAACCAATTTTGTTTACCTTTGATTTCATAAGATCTTTTCCCTTTTCCTGTTTCGCCTTTTCCTGAGTACGGATTGAGCACTAAAGCGGAATTAGGTGTAATATTACCAATTAATTCCTCTACTGCTGTAATAATCCCAACTGGATACAAGGCTTGTTCGGATGGCTGAAGAACATCAATTATTTCTGCATGTAGATCATTGATAATCTCTTGACGTGTTGCGCA
>CAZDMY010000035.1:11470-12879 GCA_964506405.1 uncultured Dehalococcoidia bacterium
CTCGCCTGTTAGGTTTGGATTAGCAGCTAATTCCAGCGCCATGGATTCTCGAATGGTCTTAATAATAGCTATACCAGTATCAAGGAGGGCAACAGTACCGCGTTGAGGGCTTCTACCCTTCATGCGTACAAAAAGCAGTTCAATTGAATATGCCTTATGAAGGGTTTCTTGTAGAAAACGTTTGGCAACCGTAGTTGAGTCACTCAATGTATACTCTATCTAATTCACCTGCATTTATACGCGAAGTGATATTCTTCAAGGCTTTGAAGAATAAACGTAAGCGATCAACCCGATTATCCTCAGATGGAATGGTTGTTCCTAACACTAACTGATTGGTTGTATTTAACAGCTGTTCAATAATGTTCCGTACTTGTGTTTGAGCTGATTTTGGATGAGCAGCATCTATTGCAATAGTAAATGATTGAATTTCTCTACTAGTCGTAGCACCCAAATCTAAGCTTGAGACAGCTTTCCCTCCTTTTTGAACATCCTGAAGGAATTGAGCAGCTTTATTCAAAACTTCTTTATCAGCGTCTGTTATTTGATCACGTGAGAGTGTAATTAGGACACGTTCTGAGAGAAGGGATAAATCCAATGGCAATGGGATTGCGCTACCCGTAAAATGACTAGTTACCATTTTGCTCCCCCTTTCATAATGAACCAGCGGATTTCTGATTATAACACAGTAATGATTTCAAAACAAATTCACTTTTTTTGAATTTCTTATTTACTATATACCATATTTCATACGCAATTGCAATCATAATATCTTGACAAAATTCACTTTTTGTAGTATTTTATAGATCGCCTAAACTCAAGGGGAATATCTATGAAAAAGCCTACAACTGACTTCGGTCGAGAACTAAGAAATTTACGCAAAAAAGAAGCGGGAATTTCACAAAAAGAGCTTGCAACTTTGGCTGGTATATCAATAGGTTACCTAAGCATGCTCGAGACCGGGGGGAAAAGACCAACTGATCGTGTTATTCGCCGTTTAAGCAGAGTTTTTGAAATAGATCCAAATCATCTATTTCGTACAGTTAACAAAGTTGAAATGGACCTTGTCAGTACGTTAATTAACAAACGTGACGAGATACATAATAAAATGCCCGATCTTCCAAGTAAACACCTGGAAGAAATAGCAAATTATCTAACCTACCTTGAGTTCAAAGCCATCATTATCGACTAACACCCTCACCAATCCTCAATAGCATATTCCCAAAAAGACTGAAAATACTGGTATTCTGGTTATGTAATTTCAATAGCAGTGCAAACAACCATGACAATTTATGACGAAGACCTCCAACTGAAATCCCTGCTAACTTATTTTCTCTCCATTCGGGATCAGCGACCCACCTTTGATAGCTTTATGGACATGGTCGAGGATTCCCCCAGCTATGATCTGGCTC
>CAZDMY010000036.1:0-4019 GCA_964506405.1 uncultured Dehalococcoidia bacterium
GCAATGACCACAAAAGCCCCTTCAAGGTCGCCTGACTGGTATTGACGCCGGAGTGCGGTAATGATGCCGATTTCGGCCAGCGATTCCAGTTCCGCGCAAATAATAGGGCTGATGACCTGCACCCGCGCCTCGTGATCGAGCAGCATATTCACCTTGCGCAACGCCACCCCTCCCCCGCCAATGACTACGCACGGCCTGTTTTTCACATCCAGAAAAAGCGGATAGTAGGACATTTAATCAGGAAATCCTTTATCTGATCAACTCTGAGAGAACTCGCCTGTTTTCTGCGTTACTTTCTTGAAGGAGTTCGCCGCAAATTTCAAGTTCCACCTTCCCCTGCATCAGCGCTGCGGCGAAAGCCATGCAGGTCGGGTAACCGCATTCCTTGCAATTGGTACCCGGCAGGCATTTAAGTATTGCAATGATGCTTGGTGGCGCGGGTTTGCCTTTGAAATCGGGCTCGATCTCATGGCGCCGTTCCCATATATCACATACCAGAGTAATCACATCCTCGCAGAGCTTTTCGGCTGTCGTTCTGTCCTCGATCGGAGCGATGGCGATCTCGTTGGGCCGGAACGCATATCGAAAACCATTCTCACGCTCCCAAAGAAGTACCCTGGCTTTGTGGTTGTAGTTGGTATTCGACAACGCCGCGTTCAAATAGGGGAACACCTCGCTGACATCGCGCGGTATCGATATTCTGGCACTCCAGATGGGTGCACCCGGTGTACAGGCCGGCGATACCATCTCCAAAGTGAATTCATTGATGAATTTCTCCAGTTCAGTATTCATTGGCTACACCTCATATCTCACACGTTCCTTCTTGAATTCCCTGATCGTCTGCAATACCTCGTATTCCGTGATACCCGTACCCTGCGACATTCGCTGGACAGTATTTCTGTTTTCATCAGGCGAATTGCCGTGAATCATAGTGAATATGTTGTAGCGTGGCCAATCAGTAGAGGTCTTGCGCTCGTAGCAATGAGTCACTTCTTTATAGCGCGCCATCCGGTTGCCGACGACGTCGATTCTTTCGGGCGGGACTTCCCAGCAAACCATCGCATTTGCAACAAATCCGGCATTCTGATGCTCAATGGAAGCGCCGAAGCGGCGCATAATGCCTTTCTCGAAGAGAGACCGGCATACAGACAGGAAATCCCTCGGCGTCATATCGATCGTACCGGCCATCTCGTCGAAGGGCCGGGAAATCAGCGGCAGTTGACCTTGTACCGTATTGATCACTCGTCGATCTACATCTGAGAGACGCATCGGTAAAGCCTGAACGCTCTCAATCGTTGCTCGATCCTCCGAATGGTTTCCGTTGCCTTCCAGGTCGAAAAACAGCCTGATCTTAAATAGACGGGTCGCCGGCAATTCCAGCAACGCTTCAGGGCCGATTTCCTGTGATAGCTTACTGATATCTCTGTGTAGTTCATCGGCACCTCGACTGGCCAGTGTGAACCACAGATTGTAGTGGTGATCCCTCTGGTAATTATGGCCCACCCCCGGATGCCGGTTGATGATTTCAGCCGCCCGGTCTATTTGGACATCAGGCACTCGCATGGCGATCAGCGTGCTATGGTAGCCCAGCGCACGCGAGTTGAAAACCGGCCCCAGGATGCGAATGATGTTGTTCTCTCTAAGCTGTTCGGTACGCCTGAGAACCTCTTCTTCATGCAGATCAAGCTGTGCCCCCAGTTCCGCAAACGGCGTCTCTGATAAGGGGAAACTCGATTGCAGCAAATTTACCAGTGTTCGATCCATGCGATCGAGTGCGAAACTCATTGGGAAACCTCGCAATTTACCGTCATCGGTTGATGAACGCAATAAGGTTCGGCGGCCAGGTAATCGCCGGTCGCTTCATAGGCGCGGGCCCGGCAGCCGCCGCAGATACGCTTGTACTCGCAGATACCGCATTTGCCGGACAAGTTGGAAAGATCGCGCAACCGGACGAAAAGCGGCGCTTCATTCCATATACTGGCAAAGCTGCTCTCTTTGACGTTTCCGGCTTCAACATCCAGATAACCGCATCCCTGCACCCCTCCAACATGCGAGATAAAGCAGAATCCCACCCCTGCGAGGCATCCCCGCGTGATGGTGTTCATCCCCGGATGCCCGCTTCTACCCGGCATCTCTGCATTGCCCCGCTGTGCCAGTATACGCATATAGTGAGGGGCATCCGTTGGCTTGAAAAAGATCCTATCGCCCAGTTCCTTCTGGCGGTCGTACACCCAGTTCAGGACGCGTTCGTATTCTTCGGGGGGAAGCTCAGCATCCGCCAGCCCTTTCCCTCTCCCGGTCGGCACCAGCATGAAGGGGTGAAAGGCAACCGCCCCCAGCTTCAAGGCAAGGTTTAGAAGGTCATCCAGGTATTGTACGTTCAGCCTGGTGATAGTGCTGTTGATCTGCACCCCGATCTCCGCCTTTTGCAGGTTTTCGATGCCCGATAAGGCCGCTTCAAACGCGCCCTGTTTACCTCGAAACTCGTCCTGCAGTTCGGCTGTAGGGAAATCCAGGCTGACCCCGGCGCGGGCGATCGGAACCGCGGCCATCTTCAAGGCAAGTTCCTCAGAAATGACGGTTCCGTTGGTTCCTACCACTACCCGGAGCCCTTTCCCGCTGGCGTAACGGCCGATTTCAAAAACATCCTCTCGCATCAAAGGCTCGCCGCCGGTGAGGATCAGAATTGGCTTTCCCACCTCGCAAATGCTGTCCACGACAGCCAGACATTCCCGGGTGGAAAGCTCCCCAGCGTAAATCTCGTCCTGAGCTGCCGCCCGGCAATGGGCGCAAGCGAGGTTGCACCGCCGGGTGATCTCCCAGGCGACTAGCTGTAAATTCGGTTTGAGTATGTTCGTTGTTTCGTTCATTTCCTATCCCAATGCGGCGAATAAATATGATATGTCATTGTGGACTTGATCCGCAATCCATTTCCCCTGCCACCCCTCTGGATTCCCGATTGACATGGGATAGCCCGTTTCCCAACCACCCCATCCGTAGGGGCAGGTTCCAAACCTGCCCTCTCAGGTTCTAAACCTGCCCTTTTTTGTCCAGTACCGGAAACAACATTTTGATCGATCGATGTTTCATCACTAACAGTTTCAATAGTCCCGTGAATGTGATTGTGCATAACGATAAATTCATGCAATTTGGTATTTTTAAACAGGTGCGTCAATTCCCGCCATTGATTTTGAACCATCATTCCCGCATCATTCAACACCATTTGGGCAGGTTGGGCGGGTTTGGAACCCGCCCCTACGTTTCCACCGAACAAACACAACCGGTGATCGGTGCAAATGGTGATAAAATACAATCCAGCCTGTGAATAGTCATATCCGTTCAGCCGGATGGAACGACGGTCGTGGATCTCTGGGTTGTATTTCATGTTATTTCTCAATTACGTCCCTTGTTTTCATGATCCGTTTTTCTTCCGTATGTCATTGCGCGCAATCCATTTCCCCTGCCACCCCTCTGGATTCCCGTTTCCACGGGAATGACATTTTAACACTTGTGTCGTTCCCGACACCGATCGGAAACCCAGGATTCCTTGCCCTTTCTGGATTCCCGTTCCCCGATCAGGTCGAGGACATGCTTCGCGGGAATTACATTACCAGATAAGATCTCTCTCCCTTTATTTACCACGTTAATCCACTCTGTGTTCCCTGCGTCCTCTGTGGTTCAACTTAGAATCCCGATCTCCTTATCGGTCAGGTAGCAGGCCGGATCTTCGGCCCACATATCCCCGTAAACTGCTTCGGCGCGCTCCCGGAGGTTGCCGTTGCAGATACTTAGATACCGGCACCGGGCACACCGGCCTCGAAGCAGGGATTGACGGTCTTTCAATCCGGCCATTACCGGATTGGAGGTATCCGTCCAGATATCCCCAAATGGCCGCTCCTGTACGTTTCCAAGTGTAAGAGAACGCCAGAATTGGTCGGGGTGAACGTTGCCGGCTTCATCCACCGCACCGATACGGATACCGGAGTTGTTGCCGCCATTGATCTTCAGAAGTTCCATAA
>CAZDMY010000036.1:4029-12796 GCA_964506405.1 uncultured Dehalococcoidia bacterium
TAGCTGCCCGGCCATTATTTGCGGCCTTTTCCTTCAAGTAGAGATAGACTCCGTCGGCGTGGTTGGCTACCAGCAATACCTCTTTATTCAGGCCGCGCCGGTGGAAATCGATGGTTCGATTGCAGATCAGGTCCACTGACTCTCGCGTTTCGGCATGGTCGAGGTCGATTGAGCGCAAGTCATTTCCACGGCCAGCGTAAGCCAGGTGATAGAAGCAGATGCGATCGATATTCTCCGCCTCGGCCAGGTCCAGGATGGCCGGGACCTGCTCGTAATTGGATCGAGTGACGGTCATGCGAAGCGATACCCGCTGCCCTTCGTCGATGCAGTGGCGAATCCCTGCCAGAGCGGCTTCATAAGCGCCGGGGCTGCCCCGGAATTTATCGTTCTCTACTCCGATGCCATCCAGGCTGATTCCCACCTCCCGAAAGCCGGTTTGGCGTATCCGGGCCGCGATATCCGGGGTTATCAGCGTCCCGTTGGTGGAAATGACGGTCCCGATCCCGTTATCCACCGCAAATGCGGCCAGCTCGAAAAAGTCCTCTCGCATCAAGGGTTCCCCCCCGGAAAACAGGATTACCGGGACGCCGAAATCCGCCAGTTGCCGGATAAAAGCTCTTCCCTCTTCGGTGCTCATCTGGGACCCTGTGCCTTCGGGAACGGCATCGGCATAACAGTGGACGCAATGGAGATTGCATTGGCGCGTGCAGTTCCAGACCACGATGGGTCTGGCCTCGAGAGGGGGTGCCAGGCGGCCGTGATGACCGTAGCGCAGTTCATCGCCCGGCCGGGCCTCATCGCACAGAAGACGCGAAACGGATATCATCAGACGTTATCCTCATTATGATTGATCTGCTTCTGGTAAGCGGTCACCAGAGCCAGTAAGACTTCATCGGTGATCTGAGTTACCAGTGGAATGGCCTCGGCGGCACGCTCATTGAGGGCTTTTCGTTTCTTCATCAGGTCGGTAGCGGCCGTTATCAGCGGTGCCCGATGCATCATGAACGCCTCCAGAGAATCGGTCAATGACAGGCCCATATCAGCCAGGCACTGGCCGAATTCCGTGCCTGTATTTCTGGCCTGGATGGCTGTCTGCGTGCGTTTGGTTGGCTTGGTGATATAGGTGACCACAATCTCATAAACGTGTTTCCCCAGCATTCCGAGGCGCATTCTGGACGCATCATCGAGCTGGTTATACCAGGACATCCGGCGAAAGCGGGTTTGGGCAATTTCCTGTTCCTGTTCAGGTGCCAGTTCCATTCGGGCGATCAGATCCCTGATCCCGTGGACGCGGTTCGGGGTGCCCATAAACCGGCGAAGTTCCACCTCGGTGTAACGGCGATGTCCTCCGGGGGTGACGAATGCCTCGATTTTGCCTTCATCCGTCCACTGGCGCAGGGTAACTTCACTGACACCAAGTATCTGGCTGGCCTGGCTGATAGTCAATGTGGAGGCGGGAGCATTTGCCATAAAACTAACGAAATCTATAAAAATCTATAAGCAAGCTTAATCAGGATATCATATCATCGAAAGAGGGGCAAGGGGGATGAAGACAAGAATTGTGGTTACACATTATGGCAACGTACGGAAGACCGTATGCCTTAAGGCAAGAATCAGCAGCAGCAATCCCAAAGCGGGCAGCAGGAACCACGCAGCCCATTCTTCGTGACGTACAATCACCTGTACTTCAAAATCGGATTTCTCCATCCGGTTAATCTGGTCGTAAATCCTTTGAAGCCCTTCGGTATCGGTCGCCCGAAAATACAGTGCGCCGGTTTCATCAGCGATTTTCTGCAGGGTCTCTTCGTCGATTTTGCTTTCGACCATCATGGTGGTCTGGCCGAAGGTGCTGTCGACGGGCATCGGCACTTCGTCTTCCGATCCCATGCCGATGGTATATACCTTGATATTAAGTGCGGCGGCGGCCTGGGCAGCGGTCAACGGTGCGATTTGGCCGGCGTTATTGATTCCATCAGTAAGCAGAATAATCACCCGGCTGCGGGCCTCACTTTCCTGAAGCATAACTGCCGACTGGACCAGTCCCATGCCAATGGCGGTGCCGTCATCCAGTCCCATAGTGGGCGCCAGCGACAGTTCTTCCAGCAGGCGGTCCAGTACATCGTGATCCAGCGTCGGCGGGCACTGGCTGAAAGCCTGGCGAGCGAAAACGACAAGTCCGATACGGTCATATCTACGAGCTTCAATGAAAGAGCCAATCACCTGTTTTGCTGCCTCTAATCGATTTTTCGGTTCGAAATCCCATGCGGCCATGCTACCCGAAATATCCAGGGCCATGACGATATCCACCCCCTCTCCCCGTATGGTTTCGTTCTCGTAACTGGATTGCGGGCGGGCTATGGCAAAGATCAGCAATATAAGTACGATTATTTGAAGGGCGACCGGCACCCAGCGAAGCCTGAGTTTTGCAGACACTGGAAGATCGGTTACAAGGCGAAGGTCGGAGTAGGTAATCGTTGATGGACGTTCCCGACGCCACAGCAGGACAGCGATAACCGGAATAGCTATCAGCAAGAGAAAGACCCAGGGATGCGCAAAATGGCTCATCTTATTGTGCTCATATCGAGTTTGGGCATAACGACTACTCGATCTTCAGTAATGATAATATCCCGATTCGGCTTGGTGAGGTCGACCAATCGTTGAGCTCTTAGAATAGCTGAGAGAGCTTGTTGAATGGTGGGGGAGAATTTGGCAAATTTTACCAAATCGGCCTCATCAAGAACAACCTTTAAGGCTGAGGCAATTTCGTCACTGGTTAGCTGCTTCGATTTCTTCAAGGACCTCAATATCTCCTTGGTGGTCAGTTCCCTTGCCGGGATATGATAGATTCCTTCCAGATAAACGCGGATGCAATCCGTAATCATATCGTAATGGTGTATGAATTCTCCTTTTGCCGGCATATTAAGCCCGGCGATGTACTCCAGTTGTTCGTAGGCAATATCTTCGGGGTAACGGGGATCGCTAATAGCAACCGTATCCACCTCGCTCATTTTGCTACGGCGGCGGCGGATTACCCACCAGGCAAGGCCGGAAAGTACTAAAGCAGCGATAATGCCCCCCAGGATCCAGGGCCATATTGGCGGTGGATCAACTGAGAGCGAAGCTTGCGGTTTAAGGTCTTGTTTCCCTTCAGTGCCTGTTAACACACTGTTGATTGTGATTGAAAGAACAGGCGATGGGGCTTCCTGAATCCTCCCACTGGCGTCCGAATACTGGACGATCAGGGGCGAAATAGTGATCGTGCCTACTGCCCAGGGTATAAGTGTCGCCTTCCGAATAACCGTCACTATACCTTCGCTATTGCTTACCGGTTCGACCGCCTCCTGATCGCGTATCTCAAAAAAAGCTGATTGTCCGGGCAATTCCGGTAAGGTGATATCCAAATATGAAGGACCAGTGGCGATCAATTCCAGTTCGATGGTATCTCCGATGGTCCAGCCGTCTGGTGGCGACTGATCTACCTGCCAGTCGACTTCGATCGATGGCTGGGCAACTGAAACGCCAACAAAAGAAAACAGCAGAACCCACACCATCAGCAGGATACTTATGGCTTTACGGGGCATTGCTATCGCCTCCACCGGCGGGCACGCAATTTGAAAAACCTCAGCAGCGGCGCTATATAGTCCGCTCCAGCCGTAATATTAATGTGGTCGACCTGTGCCCTGCTGAAAGCCGCATCGCGGGATACCTGATGGGCATTCGCCTTTTCCGCAAATGCCTGACGCCATTTTGAATCCGAACTGTCAATCCTGATTTGCGAACCGGTTTCCGCGTCCTCCAGCACAACGATACCCACGTCAGGGAATTCCACCTCCCGCGGATCGGTGACTGATATCGCTACCAGATCGTGCCGTCGATTGGTAATGGTCAACGTTTTTTCGTAAGCCCTGACAATATCGGGACGACCGTAATCCATCTGAAAATCGGAGATAAGGAAAATAATGGCATGGCGCTTAAGAATGCGGTTCAACCGGTCCAGGCCCACCGTGATGTTCGTGCCGAAGCCGGTAGGTTCGAAGGCGAGCAGATCTCGAATCAGACGCAGAACATGCGACCTGCCCTTTCGCGGGGGAATGAAAAGCTCAACCTTGTCCGTGAATGCCAGCAGGCCGACTTTATCGTTGTTTGTTATTGCCGAGAAAGCCATTACCGCTCCCAGCTCGGCAGCGAGTGCCCTTTTTAACCGGTCGGCTGTACCAAATAATCCGGAGGCGCTGGCATCGAATGCCAGCATGACCGTCAGTTCCCGTTCTTCGACATATCTCTTTACGTACGGTTTCCCCATTCGGGCAGTAACATTCCATTCGATGGATCGTATCTCATCCCCGGGCTGATACTCTCGCACTTCATCGAACTCCATCCCTCTGCCTTTGAAAACGGACTGGTATTCCCCGGCAAAGCTGTCATTTACCAGGTGGCGCGTATGGATTTCAATGCGGCGGATGGTACGGATCAATTCTGGTGAAAGCATCAGAAAAGAACACCTTTACTACAAGATAAATGGGGAAGATTTCGCAATTATGGAACCTCTATTTGATTGAGTATCTGCTGTACGATCTGGGTGGAGGTGATCTCCTCCGCTTCCGCTTCAAATGTAACTATCACCCGATGTTGAAGCACGTCGTTCGCCACTTGTTTGATATCATCCGGCGTCACATATCCGCGGCCCTGTATGAAAGCATGGGCCTTGGCCGCAGTGATAAGGTAGATGGACGCACGCGGGGAAGCTCCATAGGAAATCAATTGTTCTAGATTCCCCAGATTGTAATCAGCCGGTTGGCGGGTAGCAAACACGATATCCAGTACATATTCATGGATTTTAGGGTCAACATAAATGGACCGTACCACCTCGCGAGCACGTAGAATTTGTTTTGGCCGTATAACCGGGCGGACTTGTTCAAGCTCGTCGCCCGTCATTCGCTGGACAATGCTTCGCTCCTCATCTCGGTTTGGGTAGGTGATCACGATCTTGAGCATGAATCGATCAACCTGGGCTTCGGGTAGTGGATAAGTACCTTCCTGCTCGATAGGATTCTGGGTTGCCAGTACCATGAAAGGCTCTTTGAGAGCGAATGTCTGATCTCCGATGGTCACCTGCCGTTCCTGCATCGCCTCAAGCAGCGCGCTTTGTACTTTGGCCGGAGCGCGATTGATTTCATCCGCCAGAATCAGGTTGGCAAAGACTGGGCCCTGCCGGACGAAGAATTCGCATATAGTTGGATTATAGATCTGGGTGCCGAGAAGATCGGCGGGCAAAAGGTCCGGGGTAAATTGTATCCGCTGGAAACTGGCTCTGGTTGCCTCGGAGAGGGTCTTAATGGCAAGTGTCTTGGCTAACCCGGGCACCCCTTCGATCAATATGTGCCCGTCAGCCAGTAATCCGATTAACAGGCGCTCGATCATTCTTTCCTGACCGACAATGACTTTGTTGATCTCCGCCAGTAAATCGTTCACGAAGCCGGCTTCCTCTTTCACTTGTTCATTGATTTTCTGAATATTACGTTCCATTTCCTCTCCTTTTTCTACCTCGATCATTTGCGCCGGATCAACTGGAGCCAGCAATGCTCCATCGATTCTTTTACAACCTCTCCATCGCCTCTGAGGGCATCCATCCCTGCAGATCGCCCGGAAGGGTGATGCGCGCCCATTTGTTACGTTGTTCAAGGACACGGATTTCAGCACCGGAATGCAAGGTGAACTTTGTCAGGTAATCGTCGGAAGGGCCGCTGTTCACATCGACGCTTTCAGCGACCACAACGGCTTCGTCGTCGTGTGATTCTGAGAGGCGTATCCCAAGTGAGATGATTCCGACAAGCAGGAGTACAACGGTTACGATGATGGCATACCGGATCCCCCTGCGTCCCCTGGGCCAGAGGATTGCAGCGACTACCAGCATACACAGCAGTGCCCATATTCCCAGGGTGATAGCCGCCGCTTCGTTCAGAGTTGTCCATCCGACGACGAGATGCCGGATCGTATCGACAAATGAATCGCCTCCGCTTTCCAATCGATCGATGGTCTGATCCCGGGCAAGTTCCAGATTTGCCTCGACATCTGAATCGCGCGGTAACATAAGTTGAGCGCGGCGGTAATTGAGAATTGCGCGGCCAAGGTCTCCTGATTTATAGTAAGCATTACCCAGGTTGTAATAAAGCTCGCCGTCGTCGGCCCCCGCATCTACCATCGCCTGATAGGCGGCGGCGGCTTCGGCATATTGTCCTGCCTCGTATAGTTCATTGGCCTCGGCCATCTGTGTGCCGGGTATTTTATCGGGACTGCACCCTGATAGAACCGGCAGCAGGCATAGTATCAACAGAATTACAATTCGGTTTGTCATTTTGAATGTTAGATTATCTCTCGTGCCATCATATTTTCCAGGTCTTTAATGAGGCTGTCTGCTCCCTCCATCAATGCCTCGGCATCCTCTCCGGAGGCCGCTGGGGCAAATCGGCCTGAATCGGCCCATTCGAGATAAAACAAAGTGCGGTCGATTTCTTCGTCCGGCAGCGCACGGGAAGCCATTGTTTGCCGGATCACATCACGCGTCAGTCCCGCCACCGGCATATTGAATTTATCGCCAAGATAGGAGGTAATCGCTTTTGAGACTGCCGCATAGGTGGCCAGGGGGTCAGTTTCTCCGATCTTTCTTGCCCTTGCCAGTTTCTTTCGAGTTGAACGATAAGCGCGCCGGGATCGAGCGTAAGCAATATTATCCTCCAGGTAACTTCGCCTTCGATGCCATTGCCAGAGGCCCAGAGCAGCGATCGGGCCGATCGCCCATCCAATCCAGTACAGCGGTTGGGAAAGAATGGACGGATGGCTGATGATTACACCAGTTGGTGCCGGTTTGATATGGCGGATATCTCCTCCCTTTACCACAATATCCTGTTTGCCGCCGCCTGCATTATCGGTGCTTTCAGGGTCGCCGGGCGCGACGTTCACCGAGATGGGATCAGTTATCACCTGTCGATAGGCCTTTGCTTCGGGATCGTAGTAACTGAAGGTAATCGGAGGAATTGCGAGATCCCCCTCGGTTTTCGGAAACAACGGAAACTCAAAAACCTTTTCACCCCGGATGACATCGCCGCTCTGTCCCATATTCGTCGTAACCTGCGGATTGTATACGCGCCACTCAGTTGAAAGCTCATCCGTAATTTTCTTGGTTGGATCCGGCAACAGGTTGACATTGCCAGCCCCGCTGATACGAATTTTTAACACGACCGGTTCATTTACCCGGCTTTCGACGGGTTCTACCGACGCATCGATCTTGTATTGCCCAACACTGCCGGCGAAATCCGCCGGTGCACCTTGAGGCAAAGGGCTCACATTGACAGGAACAGATTTGGTCTGTAAATACACATCTCGATTGAACAGTCCGCCCGGAACCGTCAATGCAGCTGGTTCGATGTTTAATTCACCCTGCGTGGTGGGAAACAATGCCCGGCGCACTTCAGTGACAAGATACTGCTGGCCACCTGCCTGATGGTGATACTGATTATCGGGAGAGAGGTTGTAGTGTAGAAATCCGGTAAAATCCGGCCACAAGAGACTGGGTTGTCTGAAAACATTAACCGCCTGATAGAACCGGAACTTATAGACGATCTGCTGACCTGCCACCGGTGATGGATTGTCCACCTCGGCTTCTACGTAGAAATCCTGCCCGGCAAGCTCCTCGGGTACTTTGGTGGCCTGGGGTGTTTGATCCCCTGGCGCCGTTGTTGGCAGTGCGCTACCCCCGGTTACCTTGATTGCAATCGGGTTTGTGTAGTATGTATTCCCACTCACCTGAACTGAGATAGCGGGAATGGCTAGATCGCCGGTTTTCAGTGGGCGAAGGCGATATGTAAAAACCACCTTTGATGAGTATTGACTATTCACAATACTGAATTGGGTGGACTGGCTGGCACTTACCACCGAGAAATCATCGAGCGGTAAAAGCTGAGGCTGGCCTGAAGTCTTAAAACTGCCCGAGAGCACCACCTCGAGCGTTAATACCTCATCGGTACTAAGTGCAGTCCGATCAACTGATGCGCTGAAGTGTATATCATCCTGAGCGGTCGCGTGAGGTGCCAGAAACGGCCATGCTCCAGCTATTAGTAAGAAAATCAGCAAACAGAATCCAAACCGCAATATGCTGTTCATGTTAATCACCAGTCCTGTTGTGGTGGCGGGTCCGGGGCTTCGTGAGCTTGCTGCAACTGTTCCTGCAGAGTCCGGCTGTCTCCGAGTAATGCCTCAAGCAACTGGGCTGCCTGCTCCTCTGTCATTCCTTCAAATTGTACATCCATCCGGGTCTCGGTGGGTTCCTGTTGCTCCTGCTCTTGAGATTCACCCGTTTCTTCCGGGGAGGATTGATCCTGCTCATCCTCCTGTTGCTGGCTATCCTGGTTTTGCTCCTGATTCTCGTCTTCGGATTTCTGCTCTTGCTCGTTCTCTTCTTCCTGCTGTTCTTTGAGTTTCTGTAAAGCGAGCTCAAGGTTGATTTTTGCGTCTTTATCATCCGGTTTCAGGCGAAGTGCCTCCTGATATGCTTCTATCGCTTGAGCCCACTGCCGGGAATCGAAGAAGGCGTTACCCAGGTTGTACCAGGCGTTTGAAGCCAGTTCCGGTTCCGCGGTATCGAGGGCCTGGTCGGTTTCCGCCTGAACATCTTCCAATCGGCTTAATCGATTATGGGCATTGGCAGCGTTATAATGTGGCTCCGGTGCGTAGGGTTCGTTAGCCTGGGCCTGCTGGTATTTGGCAATGG
>CAZDMY010000037.1:0-12776 GCA_964506405.1 uncultured Dehalococcoidia bacterium
ACCCCGGGAGTTTCCGGGATGACCCGACGCGCATTCTGCGTGCCATTCGATACGAACAGCGACTTGGTTTTTCTCTCGATCAGCAAACCAGCCACCATCTACTGGCGGACCTGAAATACCTTAGGGAGGTGACCGGGGAACGGTTGTGGCATGAACTGGAGTTGATCCTGGAAGAAGAATGCGCTGAACTTATCCTGGAACGGGCGGACAATCTGGGAGTGCTGGCGGAACTTCATGTGCCCCTGCATATGGATCGATGGCTGATATCCCGGTTTGCCCAGGCTCGCAGGATACACCGGGAGACGCTCTCACTGCCGGGTGTGTACCTGGCCCTTGTAGCGAGTAGATTAACCGCCGAAGAAGTAGATGAATTCATCTCGCGGTTCAAACCCCCTGGATGGGCAGCGCGCGTGATGCGCCAGGCCGTTCGGTTGACCCGGTGTATGGAAGATTTGAAGCAGCCGAAGCTGCGTCCCAGTAAAATATATCACCTGTTGAACGGGTACTTGCCGGAAGCTGTCAGAGGCGTAGCGGTGGCCTCGGATTCGAGCACTGTGCTGAAAAGAACGGACGATTACCTGAGCGAAATGGTCGATATCAGACCGGAACTGTCTGGTGACGACCTTCTGAAGATGGGGGTTAGCCCGGGAAGGAAAATGGGGCAGATACTGGCGCATCTGCGAGATGCCAGAATGGATGGGATCGTAACCAATCGTAAGCAGGAGCAAGACCTGGTTCGCCGACTGCTGTAAAGCTTTGCAGATATCGATCCAACTCGACCGATACCCTAACTCTATTAAAATGTGCTACAATTCATGTATCGAGTGCGTGTTGCTTGACAGTATAATTGAATTGTGATTGGATAAACTCAATGCGCTGGTTGAAGGAGTTACAGGTGCTATGGACAACCAGAAAATCCTCGAAATCGAAGAAGTAACGCTGACGTTCGGCGGTGTAACCGCGCTGGCTGGAGTCAGTTTTGATGTCCGTTATGGTGATATCCTCGCCATAATCGGTCCTAACGGAGCCGGAAAGACATCAATGCTCAACTGCATCAACGGGTTCTATAAGCCCGAGTCCGGTGAGATTCGTTTTGAAGGAAAACGTATCACCCGGAAACGGCCGGACAAGATAGCCATGATGGGTATCAGCCGAACCTTCCAGAATATCCAGCTCTATACCGGCATGTCAACGGTGGATAACCTCATGGCCGCCCGCCATTTCAAGTTTAAATCCACCTTTGTTGAGGGGGCTTTCTATTTTGGCAGGACGCATCATGAAGAGATAGCCCAGCGGCAGGCGGTGGAGGAGACTATAGATTTCCTCGAAATGCAGCGATATCGTAACTCAACGGTGGGGTCCCTTTCCTACGGGCTGAGAAAACGCATAGATCTGGGCCGGGCTCTGGCCCAGGAACCCAAGCTTCTCCTGCTGGATGAGCCCATGGCCGGCATGAATGTGGAGGAGAAAGAGGATATGGCCCGGTTCATTCTGGATGTGCAGGAGGAGAGGGGCGTGGCCATCGTGCTGATCGAGCACGATATGGGGGTGGTGATGGATATCGCCAATCGGATCGTAGTGCTGGATTTCGGCCGGAAGATCGCCGAAGGCATACCGGAGGAAGTCAAACAGAATCCGGCGGTGGTGAAGGCCTATCTGGGCGAATAATCCGTGCCGTCAAATACCTCGGAGGCAAAACGAATGGCTTTGCTGGAAGTAAACGATATTGAAGTTAAATATGCGAATGTTATACTGGTTCTCAAAGGGGTATCGCTGTCGCTTCAGGAAGGGGGGTTGATTGCTCTTCTGGGAAGTAACGGCGCAGGTAAAACAACCACCCTGAATGCTATTTCAGGATTGCTGGTAGCGGAGGAAGGGAAAGTCACGGAAGGGACCATTGAGTTCGACGGCGTGCGAATCGAAAATGGAGATCCGGAAGATACCGCCAAACGGGGAATCATCCAGGTGCTGGAGGGCCGCAAAATATTGCAGCATCTTACGGTTGAGGAGAACTTGAAGGCGGGCTCGTATGTAGCCGGCAAGCGGGGCGATTTGAAACGGGATCTGGATATGGTGTACAACTATTTCCCCAAGTTAAATACCCTGCGCAATCAGACCAGCGGCTACCTTTCAGGAGGGGAACAACAAATGCTGGTGGTGGGGCGTGCACTGATGGCACACCCCCGCATTATCATGATCGATGAGGCATCGCTGGGTTTGGCGCCCCTGCTTCAACAGGAAATTTATTCCATTATCAGTAAGATCAATCGCGAAGAGGGCGTTTCTATCATCCTTGTTGAACAGAACGCCCGGGCAGCGCTTTCCATTTCAAGTTATGCTTATATTTTGGAGAATGGGCGAATCGTTCTGGACGGCCCTTCATCCGAGCTCGTGAACAATGAGGATGTTAAAGAATTCTACCTGGGAGTGGGAACCAGCGGGAAGGCAAAGAGCTACCGCGACGTCAAGCATTACAAGCGCAAGAAACGCTGGCTGAATTAGCAATCGTTTTTTCCCCGGCAGCATGCAATCCGTTCATACTAAGGCTTTCGAAGTAGGAACGGATTCTTAATAATAACGCACCTGCAAAATACGGTATGTCATCCTGCTTACATTAACGCTGCCCTTTTGTCATGTCATTCTAAACTCGATTCAGTCGTAGATGCGCCTAGGCGTGAATCCAGGCAGGGTTGGGGATGTGTGAGCCCTTTGTTATCCCGGCAAGGTTCCCCCTCCTTACCCCTCTGGATTCTGAGTGCCCTCAGAATGACACATTAATTGGGACTTCCGGAAAATTACACAAAGACTTCTGCCTCTGTAAATACCGCATTTGATTATTGATCCGGCAATTAAATGTGGTACGTTGTTGCGAGTTCATCCATCTCGGTCCTTAGATGCGCACGCCATGGCGCATCTGGAGACCTCGGCGTGCGGGTCTGAAGACTGCGGCGAACATGGCAATCTCCTTGGGAACAAGGAGTTCATACCCCTCAATTAATCGGGTTCCCCGCCTTTCGTTCATCCTGCAGATCAAACATCCAGGTTCTTTACTTGGGCGGCATGTGCCTGAATAAAGGATTTACGAGGCGGTACCGCCTCGCCCATCAGCATTTCCACAATTTCATCCGCCTTGATGGCGTCTTCAATGCTTACCTGCAGCATCGTCCGGGTTTCCGGGTTCATGGTGGTTTCCCATAACTGATCGGGCGTCATCTCTCCCAAACCTTTATATCTCTGAATACTGATCCCTTTGTGCCCCATCTTTTCCAGCAATTCGTCTTTAATGTGGTCAGAATAGACCCAGTGATGTTCTTTGCCCTTTTTGATGCTGTAAAGCGGCGGCTGGGCGATATAGAGGTGCCCGTTGTTGATCAGTTCCGGCATGTAACGGAAGAAAAAGGTCAGCAGCAGCGTGCGGATATGCGCCCCATCTACATCGGCGTCCGTCATGATAATTACCCGGTGGTAGCGGAGTTTGGAAAGGTCGAGTACGTTTCCGTTACCGGTACCGGCACCCGCTCCAAGTCCGACGATAAGGGCACGGATTTCGTCATGAGAGAGCATCTTTTCCGGCCGGGCTTTTTCCACATTCAGGATCTTCCCCTTAAGCGGGAGAATGGCCTGGAAATTACGGTCGCGGCCCTGTTTAGCCGAACCTCCCGCCGAATCTCCCTCTACAATATACAGCTCCCGGTTGGCCGGATTCTTTTCAGAGCAATCCGCCAGTTTGCCCGGTAGTCCGCCGCCTTCGAAAGCGGCCTTCTTGGTTACCAGTTCCCTGGCTTTCCTGGCGGCCTCTCTTGCCTTGGCCGTCGTCATGCATTTTTCCAGGATCCGCCTGGCATCCTGGGGGTGCTCTTCCAGGTAATAACCCAGGCCTTCATAGACCGCCGCCTCAACCTGACCTTTCAACTCCGGATTTCCCAGCCGGGTCTTGGTCTGTCCTTCAAACTGTGGATCGGTGAGCTTAACGCTGATAACGGCTACCAGGCCCTCCCGGACATCCTCGCCGGAGAGATTGGATTCCGTTTCTTTGATAATCTTGTGTTTGCGGGAGTAATCGTTCAACGCCCGGGTCAAAGCGGTACGGAATCCGGTCAGATGTGCGCCCCCATCAATGGTATTGATGCAGTTGGCGAAGGCGAGCGTGGTCTCGCTGAACCCTTCATTGTACTGGAGCGCAATATCGATGACGGTACTATCGATCACCTTGGAGATATGAATCGGTTTGGCGTGAAGCGCCGTTCGTTTGCGGTTCAACTGGCGGGCGAAGCTGACGCTGCCGCCTTCGAAGTAAAAGCTTATCTGACGATCGGTTCGTTCATCTTTGAAATCAAGCCAGACAGCACGGTTGAGGTAAGCCATCTCCCGAAACCGCTGGGCCAGAATATTAAAGTCATAATCGATGGTGATAAACACCTGATCATCCGGAAGAAAACTGACCTTTGTTCCGGTATGTTCGGATTCCCCAACCACCTGGATATCACTGACGGGAATTCCCCGCTTGTACTCCTGACGGTACAATTTGTTGTCCCTGCTGACTTCAACAACGAGCCAGGCCGAGAGAGCATTCACCACTGAAGCGCCCACACCGTGAAGGCCCCCCGAAACCTTATAAGACCCGCCGCCAAATTTGGCGCCGGCATGTAAAGTGGTCAGGACGGTCTGGAGGGCGGATACCTTCATGGAAGGATGTTCATCAACCGGGATGCCGCGGCCGTTGTCGGTAACGGTTACGCTGTTATCCGGGTGAATCACTACTTCCGCCCGGTCGCAGTATCCGGCCATTGCTTCGTCAATGGCGTTATCGAGTATTTCGTGAATCAGGTGATGAAGCCCTCGCTGATCGGTGCTGCCGATATACATGCCCGGTCTCAACCGGACTGCCTCGAGTTCCTTCAGGACCTGGATATCCCGGGCTGTGTATTGTTGCTCCATATTGTATTGCCTCCGCTTTTCCTACTGGTAGGAATAAAACCCTCTCCCCGACTTGTTTCCAAAGAGACCGGCCTTGACCATCTGGACGATCAACTGGGAGGGATGATACTGTGTTCCACCATATGCTTCATACAGGATATGCAGGATGTGCAGCACGGTGTCCATCCCCATAAAATCGAGCGTGGTGATCGGTCCCATGGGCATACCCATGCCCACCTTAAAACATTTGTCGATATCTTCTCTGGTTCCCCTCTCCTCGGCCAGGACCCTGGCTGCCTCGTTATAATACACCATGGGGGAAAGCTGCAGTCCGTGTCCCGGGCCATCCTTCCATTGTATGGCCTCTTTCCCCATCTTCTGAGCCAGGTTCTCGATGGTCCGGCTGGTCTCGTCAGAGGTCAGCAAGCCCCGAATAACATTGGTTAACGGCATCACCGGGACCGGTTGAAGGAAGTGCATTCCGATCACCTTATCGGGCCTTTGCGTGAAACCGGCCATCTCCGTAATTGGCAGGGAAGAAGAATTGGAAGCGAAAATAGTATGAGGCGGGCAGATACCGTCTAAGCGTTGAAAGATATCCTTTTTGAGCGCCATATCCTCAAAAACCACTTCGATAACCACATCTGCATTGGCTGCGTCTGCCAGATCGGTGGAGGTGCTGATCCTTGCCAGGATTTCATCTTTCCGGGCAGCCTCCAGCTTGCCCTTGGCGACTTTCTTTTCGAGCCGCTGGGTGATTCCCCCCACACCACGTTGAACGAATTCCTCTTTGATATCATTTACCGTGGTGTCGTATCCGGCTTCAATACAGCATTGTACGATACCGTTGCCCATTAGCCCGCCGCCGCCGATTACAAAAATGCGCTTGATATCCATTATCTTCCTTTCAAAACCACATGACCTTTTATCCAACAATGCCCCCTGTCGTTTTCAGACCGGGGGCATTGACACGTATCATATTGAGGTTTATAGAAATGATCTTACTTTCTGCCGGGGTATATCTGGCTGAAACCGGTTCCTTTATTGATCTGGTCGAAGACAGCCTTTTTCTGTTCGGGTGTGCCATGGTCCAGCCGGTTGATTGCTGCGCCGTCGACCACCTCACGGATCAGGCGAATCTCTTCTACCGTTGGTACCGCTGTTTCCGGTACATCACCTTTGGGCATCACGGGTTTGAAACCGGTGTTTTTCAATACATCGTCAACTTTGATCCCTTTGTGCACCGAAGCCAGGCGAAGCTGCTTGGATTTGGGATCGACATCGAATACGCACAGGTTGGTGAATATCTTTTCCGGAGCCCCGTACGGGATTTCTCCTGCCTGCCGCTCGGGTCCCCATCCGGCAGACGACCTGAAATCGACCTGTTCTACAAATACACGTTTCTGATGATTCGGCACGGTGAAATAGCACCGGGTGGCGTTGGTGGAATTATCCGGCAACCCCCGCGAGCCGACGAAATACCGCTCGGGTTTCTTCGGGTCTCCTACGAGTGCCAGGTTGCAGTTGCCGTATTTGTCGACCTGTACCGGCTGCATCATAATGCACCACTTGCCGCCGAGCACCATGGCGAAGATATCCTCGCTGGTAATGGGTGCGGAAACGAAATCCGGGGGTGGGTCGCCCACCTGGAAGGGAAAGCGCGGCCCATCGGTCAGGCATCCGGCGCCGCCGGCCAGAAAATAATCGTGGTGAAGAGCGACTTGCGGCCCGTACATTTTCTGAGCCAGTGCCTCGGCGACAAAAGTCCAGTTGAGCACACCGGATAAGGCGATCCTGTCGTTGGGCCCAAACTCCCGAGCCATCGCGCATACGAGTTGTTCTTCTATCGTGTAATCTTTTGCCAGTTCATCTTTGACTGGTTTCTTACCGGCTGTTTTCTTGGTTGCTGTTTTTGCAGTTGCCACTATCCATCCTCCGTTGCGTTATTTATATAGAAGGCCTGTGTCTAGTATTTTTCCAGGTAAGCCTTGAGCTTCTTGGAATCGAGCGCCGCGTCCATATACGCCTTGATAGTCCGGTTGCCCGGCTGGGTGTAATCCGGGAAGATCGTCCCGGGACGCGCTCCGTTGGGCGTTTCCACCACACCTGTTACCCAGGGCGTGAGGACCTTGATATTGTCCATGTCTTTCTGTAGTTCATGACGAGGAACAACCTCTTCGGCGCTGACGAACACTTTGTCGGCGGCCCTGATGATGATGTGATCCCAGAGGCGGTCACCTTTGATGGTCGCATATCCTTCCGGGCTGGCCTGGTTCGCATGGATCAGAGCGACATCTGCTCGAAGCGCCGGCATGGCGACCAGCTTTTCCCCGGTATAGGGAGCCTTGAAAGTCTTAATCTCAGGATTGGCCGCCAGGATATCGGTCCCCAACCCGGATCGGGTGGGATAGAACGGAATTCTTTCCGCTGCGGCTTTCCAGCCCGAGATAATCATATTCTCGGAAAGCTCCATGTATTCAATGGTTCCTTTCTTCCGAGCATCGTCGTAAGCTACCGCCCGGCCCTCACCCCCCTCGAAGGCTACGAAGCCTGTGATGGCCTTCTTCACTTTACCCGCGGCGATAAGCATGTCCAGGTCCATGCCGGCCAGCCCCATCACCGTCAAATCCTTCAGGTCGGATTTTGCGATGGCGCGCACCAGGCTCAGCGGCTTACGGATCATTCCCCATCCGCCGATGACAATGGTATCGCCATTCTTTATTTGTTTGATCACCTGATCAACAGTCATCTGTTTGTCAATAGCCATGCGTTTTTCCTCCTAACTGTAATTAAAGAACCCTTTACCGCTCCTCATTCCCAGTTGCCCGCTGCTTACCATCTGCGTCAGCAGGGGGGAGGGAACGTATTTGGGATCACCGTAAGCATGGTGCAGGTTCTTCAGGAACGCGACACAATTATCCAGGCCAATGAAATCAGCCGATTCCAGAATGCTCATCGCATTCGGAGAAATGGTTCGATTAAGTTTGACCAGGGAAGCCGGCTCCACCAGCTTGTTATATACGTTATTGGCCGCTTCGTTCAGATGCACCATCCATAACCGGGTGCTGATAAGCCCGGGGGTATCTTCAGGGATGACCGTTTCCATTTCCAGTGAGGCGGCAAAATCTGCGCACGTATCGAAAGCCGTCTGAGCGGTTTCCCAGCCTCGGACAATCTCTACCACTTTTATTACCGGCGAGAAATAGATAAAGTGCATTCCGATGACGTTTTTCGCCCGACCGGTTGCACGGGCCAGTTCGGTTACCGTGATTGTCGAAGTGTTGGTGACCAGGATGGCGTGAGCCGGGCAAATCCCATCCAGTTCGGCAAGGGTGTTTTTCTTGAGTGTTTCGTCCTCGAAAACCGATTCAATGGCGATATCGGCATTTCGGGCATCGCCCAGCTCTGTAGTGGTATGGACCCAGTTCAGGATGTCTTCACTACCGGCGTTGCCGGACCGTTTGTTCGACAATTCCCTGATTATCTGCTCAGCCCGGCGGAGGTCTTCATCGTTTTCACCCTTGAACTGAATGCTGTATCCACCATAGGCTGCTGCTTCGGCAACCGCGCAGGATACTTCCAGTGTCTGTTCGGAAGCAACTATGAAAACGTTTTTGATCTCCAAGCGATACAACCTTTGCTATTTCAACTCGCCGTGCTCATTATAATATATGGCTTTTTCCTGAGTCAATAGAACAACAACCCCCGGGCAGCTGTTGCCAATATAACCTTAAAAATGATTTTCCTAGTTAACCCGTAAACCAAACAAGATGTCTATCGACGGATAATCTGCACGGGTTTATGAACTAAACCTCAAATTCGTAGGTCAGTTTCTCCTCGTTCAATTGCTGCGGTACGGGTTTTAACGCCATACCCGCTTTTATGCCGGCGGGATCGACCTTGTTGCTGATCTTGGCCAGAACCCGTACCCCCTCCGGGAATTCAACAATTCCCAGTGTATAGGGCTGCACTTCTTCAAATCCGGAGGGGCCAAACTCAATCCGTGAAAAAGTTACCAGTTTGCCCGGGCCCTTAATATCGAACCACTCGACTTCGCTGTCCAGACACCGGGCGCAATCCATCCGCGGCGGGAAGTATTTTTTACCACACGTTTTGCAGACGGTCCCGGTAAGCCGGCCCTCTGCGAGAGCATCGACAAAAGCCGTCGATTTGGCCTGTTTGGTGAAACTGACAACGCCGAAATTTCCGAAATCCATTGCTTACTCCTTCCCGAAAATGATCACATTAGCGTAGGTACCCACGCCGCCGACGTTGTGGACCAGCCCGATTCGGGCTCCTTCGACCTGGATATCCCCGCACTCGCCGCGGAGCTGTTTGACGATAGTTCGCACTTGAGACCCGCCGGTGCCACCAATCGGGTGCCCCTTGGAGAGAAGCCCGCCATCGACATTCACCGGAATTCTGCCGGTATGATAAGTGGCCTCCTCATCGATCAGCCTGCCGCCCTCCCCGGTGGGAGCGAAGCCAAGATCCTCATAGGCCAGGATCTCGGAGATGGTGAAGCAGTCATGAACTTCAGCCACGTTGATATCCTCCGGCCCGACCCCGGCCATTTCATAGGCGGCCCCGGCCGCGTTTCGGACGCTGTCGAAGTTGGTCAGCGATGCCCGGCTGCTCCAGTTCAATTCCGACGTGGCCATGCCGGTGCCAAGAATCCAGATGGGCTTGTCGGTATATTTGCCGGCCACGTCCGCACTGGCCAGAATAACCGCCGATGCCCCGTCGCAATTGGCGCAGCAATCGAATTTCTTGAGCGGACTGCAAACAATGCCCGCGTTCAGGCATGCCTCAAGATCAAGGCGCTTTTTGTAGTTGGCCAGCTCATTCTGCGATCCATAGAAGGAATTCTTGACCCGTATTCTGGCCATCTGTTCCTCGGTGGTGCCGTAGGTATCCATATGGGCCTGGGCATAGAGCGCATGGCCGCCCGGCATGGTGGTGCCGAACGGTGAACTGAACATGGTATCATCCCCCCGGCCCATGACCTGGGCCGCTTCCCGGCTGGTCAGTTCGGACATCTTCTGAAAACCGACCATCACCACAATGTTATGGAGGCCGGACTTAATCAGGGAATAGCCCACCCGCACGCCGGTGGTCCCGGAAGAGCAGACGGTCTCCAGGTAGAAGGCCGGACTGGGCGGGAAACAAAGATATTCGTTGATAAGGGCGGCCGGGGTTCGTTGTTTATCGTATTCCGGGGCGGAAGCGATGATCGATGCATCGACATCCTTCGGGTCCAGGTTCAAACCGCGGGCCGCCTCCCTGTATGCTTCGAAGCAAAGCTCGCGAATGGACATTCCGCAATCGCGGGTAAAGGGCGTTTGCCCTGCACCGATGACTGCTACCTCTTTCCTCAAAGGTTACCTCCCTAAGTTTGTTGTATATCCGATTTGCCCGAAAGGCCGGTTATTCAGCCATACCATTGTAGCAAATCCGGGTGGGGTTTTGCACCTTTCGGCTTGTACTTAAACCAAAGCTGTGATACGATAAGCTTAGTATCATCAGGGCTGTTTACTGTTTTGGGAATTCTTCAATCGGCTGAGCATGGGAACTCCCCCTAACCCCCTCTTTAGCAAAGAGGGGGAAGTAGCGGTAGCTACAGGGGGCGTTTGGACAAATGATAAATTACAAAGTCCAAATGAATGTCGAATTTTGTGAGAACTCTCCCTGGCCCCCTCTTTAGTAAAGAGGGGGAAGTAGCGGTAGCTTGAGAAATGACAAAATCCAAAATCCAAAAGTCAAATGAACATCGAATGTCGAATTATGTGGGAACTCCCCCTAACCCCCTCTTTAGCAAAGAGGGGGAAGTAGCGTTAGCTACAGGGGGCGTTTGGACAAATGACAAATTACAAAATCCAAATGTCAAATGAACATCGAATGTCGAATTTTGTGGGAACTCCCCCTGGCCCCCTCTTTAGCAAAGAGGGGGAAGTAGCGTTAGCTACAGGGGGCGTTTGAAGAAAAATCAACAATAATGCTGAGTTAACCGAACAGGGTGCGCCTGCGCCGAAATGTCATATGTGACCGCTTTTACTTCCACGCTACGAATATTCGGCATAGCGGAAGCAATCCTTGACACCTGGGCCAAAAATGGTATAATTTGGTTTACTAAAATTTATAGATGTTCCCTGAATTACAAAATCTTGATATAAACGGTTTTCAAAAGTCCAACCCGGGAGGGCAGCCTATGATCAGACGATGTAAAGCGGTTTTGCGCAGTGCCCTGAGAGACCAGCGGGGGATGACCTTTGCGGAGGTTCTGAGCGCATTGGTGATCCTGGCGATGGTGGGAACCACGTTCCTGATGGGTATGACCAGCATCAGCCGGGCCACCCCCAGGGTCGATGCAAAGGTGACGGCACTCAGTGTAGCCGAAAGCCAGATGGAGCACATCAGAGCTCAAGCTTATCAAGTGACGTCTCTTCTTGCTTATGACCCTCCATTAGATGATATTCCCCCTGATTATTCCATAGAGTATCCCGTCGCTTTCGCAGTTGATCTCGATGGAGACGGCCTGGACGATAATCACGTTCAATTGATAAGGATCCGTGTCATAAAAGACGGTCAGGTTGAGGCGACTATCGAGGAGTATCGGACAGAATGAAGGTGTTAAACGCAATCCGTTCCCGCATTCGAAACCAGAAAGGCTTCACCCTCATCGAGATACTGGTGGTGGTGGCCCTTACCGGTATGCTGTCCACGGCCATCTCCGGCGTGGTGATGATGACCTTCGATATAATCAGCGATAACCGGGCGCATGTGGATGCCATTTCCCAAGTGCAAAACGCCGAGCGCTGGATACAGCGCGATTGCAAGATGGCCCAGTTTGTTAGAATAGAAAGGGATCCTGCGGATCCCACAGATACCGGAATGTTGCATATGAGGTGGACCACCTGGGACAACGTCCGTATCCAGGTGACGTACTGGGTCGACCCGGCAACCAACGAGCTCCTGCGCACCGTGAATGAATATCAACACGCGCCTAATACAGGCTGGACGCTTACTAATACCGCCGACACCTTCATTGCCAAAGATGTAGTGGATGGCGCACCGGATACTCTCTTTCATGATTTTGATAAAGACTCCGACGATCCTCAGGAGCGGCTCATTCACCTGCATATCACCGTGGGAAATGAGGCCACTACGCAGGACGTTCGCTATGAATCAAGGGATTTCTACGTCGATCCCAGGGCGGTATGGTAAAGTAATGAATCCGGCAGTTTATCCTTAAACTGCAACGGGAGGTGTCCCATGAGAAACATGTCAGCAAATACAATCCGCCGCTTTATCCGGGAGGAAAAAGGGCAGATCCTCGTCATGGCCGTGATCATGGTGCTGCTCGGCGGCCTGATGATCCCCCCGATGCTGCAATTTGTCAGCGATACAGAGAGACTGACGATTAATTACAAGGAAAAGGCGGTGGATATTTACGCCGCCGATGCCGGTATCGAATGGGGGACCTGGCACGCCAGGTGGGACTATATGCGTGAATTCGAAGAGGATGGCTTGTACCTGGATGCCGGTGACCCCCCGTACAGTGCATATAATTACTGGGATTCCTGGCAGCATACGCTGACCGGTGCCGAGCAGGTCAATAATATGGATGTGGATGTGGCCTTCCGAAATGTATGGTTGCCCGTTGGAATCGACGATTTCCCCAACTCAGGTGACGCTCCTCAGGAAAACGACCCGGTTACCGCCGAACAGATTGTGAAGGGAGGGACGGTGATGGTGGTGGGGGAAATGGAGCCGGGCAATACGTTCTCGGTGCAATTCATCTATAATGGTTACGTTGATTATGGGGATCTAAAGGTCAATTCCATCGGGGTCTGGCTGCC